>NZ_WAAS01000038.1:0-37597 GCF_008806585.1 Micromonospora sp. AMSO12t | reverse complement strand
CGGGCTCGTCGGCGGCGGCGTGGTCGGCGGCGGAGTCGTCGGCGGCGGGGTGGTCCCGCCCGAGGCGTACGTCTCGAACTCGGCGATCCTCGGCGTACCGGTCGCACCGGTGATCTCAAAATTGATCTTGCGCAGCGACGTGGCGGCGAAGTTGATGACCCCGGCCCCGTTGCCGCTGGCCAGGGTGGCGCCGGTGTCGTTGTTGACGACCCGCCAGGAGCCGATGACCCCGACGGCGCCGGCCGCCTCCCGGATGTTGATCGAGGCCACCGTGGTGGCGGTGCCCCACTTGATCGAGACGCGGCCGGTCGAGCCGGCAGGTGACCAGTAGGTGCTCATGCTGCCGTCGAGCACGTTGCCGTAGCTGGTGCCGCTGGCCTTGCTGGAGCCGTCGGAGCCGGCTCCGAGGCTGAGGTTGGTCGCGTTGGCGCCGACCGATGCGGGACTGGGGCCGCCAGTCGCACCCGACGCCTGGGTCATCGGCAGCGCCGCGGCGAGCGCGGCTGCGGCAGCCACGGCGGTGCCGCCGGCAAGAAGCTTGTGTCGCACTGTGGTTCGCACTGTTGGACTCCTCAGGAGTGAGCACGGTGCGGGGCACTGCCTGCACAGCCCGACACCGCATGCGGCTTCGTGTCCGTACCCTCAGCCCGGCCAGGGATCGAAACATCGATGAAACACAGGCTAGGAAAGCGCTTGCCCGCGAGGCAAGTGCGGAGACGTGCAGGTTTGTTGCATACGGCAACGCCGGACGCTGGCGGCCCCTACATCAAGAACGTGGATCGAACCGCGCACCAGCCCAGCATCGTCTGGCCTGCTAGAGCCTGGCGTCGAACCTCGGCCACCCTGGTTGCGCCCGGCTGATCGCCTGGGCCGTCGCGGCAGGCTCGGTGAACTGGTGCGTGTGCAGGCCGAGGCGTTCGGCGGCGGTGGCAGGCGATGACGCCGAACAGATCGAACAGGATGACGTCGGGCATGACGGTCACGCCTGGTGGACGATCGTGCCGGCGGCAACGAGTGCGTTCGCGTCGTCCTCGGCCACGTCGTCGGTGGTGACGACCATGCTGATCGCGGATATGGGCGCCACGAACGCCAGGGCCGTACGTGCGAACTTGGCGGGGTCGGCGACCACGATGACGCGATGGGCCGAGGCGATGATCGCCCGTTTCATGGCGGCGTCGGCGAGGTCGTAGGCGGTCAGCCCGTCGGCGGTCAGGCCGCAACAGCCGAGGATCGCGGTGTCGAGACGCAGCGCGGCCAGGGACGCCTCGGCGGACGCGACGGGGTAGGGATCGCTCGTCGGACGAGCAGACACCGAGCAGCCAAATGTCCGCGAAGGACAGACAAACAATTGACGTTCGTGAATTGTGGGTCAGTCGACGATACCGAATCCGCCGGACCAGGGGACCTTCTCATTTGACGCCAGGCCTATCTGCAGGAAGCCGAGAGCCTCCATCTCCCGAGCGCGCTTGAGCGAGCCGGCGTCGATCGCCTTCAGGCCACTGGCGGTGACCACGCCAGCGAGGGTCGCCTTGGCGTCTGCGTCGTCACCGGCGATCAGAACCGTGGTGGTCAGCGGGCCGACGGTTCCCTCGGCGAGGGTACCGGCGAACGTGGTGTTGAATGCCTTGAGCAGTCGGGAGTTCGGCAGCTTGGCGGCGATCTCCTCGGCCGCCGAGGAGTCGGCAGGGACGGTCAGGGAGTCGAAGGTTTCGAAGTTCAGCGGGTTGGTGATGTCGACGACGATCTTGTTGTCGAATTGGCCGGGGCGCTGGGCCAGCACCTGATCCACGGCTGGGTAGGGCACCGCGAGCACGACGATGTCGCCGTCGACCGGCTTGTCGGCATCCTCCTTGCCGAGCAGATCGACCACGTTGTCGTCCCTGGTGAGAGCGGCGGTGATGGCCTGTCCCATGTTGCCGGCACCGATGATCGAGATGTGCGCCATGAAGCTTCCTCAACAAATGGTCGGTGATTCAGAAAGAAGCTGCGCCCGCAGCGCATCGCGTCGCCATCCTCCCACGGCCCTCGCACGTGACGCGGCGAATTGGCGATCCGACGACGCTTTCCGTGGATCGCTGTAGCCTCGCCTGAAGACGTTATCGCCACTCGTGGAGGGGGTCGTGTCATGACCGACGACCAAGTCACCCGCAACCTGAAGGGAATGGACGATCTCGACTTCAAGGGTTGGAATTCGGCGGACTGGAACGGCGTTTTCGCCCACCATCACACTGACGACGTGCTGGTGGACATGAAAGGACAACCGCAGACCCGGGGCGTCCAGGAGCACATCGACGCGATGGTGGCGTTCACCCAGCAGAACGGTGGCGAGCCACCGCAGATCAAGTCGCACCCCATCGGTTTCGGATCGGGGGAGTGGACCTGCGTGGTGGGCGAGTTCGAAGACGGCGGCCGGATGGTGACGGTGGCAAAGTGGCGGGACGGGGCCATTGCTGAGGAGTACATCTGGATGTAGTGCCGTACGCGGCTCGCCACGCGCCACCGTCACCGTCGCCGATCCGCGTCCGTCGTTCGGAGCGGCATCAGGCCGAAGCGGTGGACGGGCACTTCTCCCGCGTCCCGGTGGCCTCCGGCCCGCGCGGCCGATCAGGCCGGTTCGCGGACCCCGCCGGACTGGTCACCGTCGTCCGGAAGCGGTTCGGCGGGTGCTTCCGGCAGCTCGTCGGGCGTATCGGGAAGTAGTTGCGCCGCGTCGTCGGGCACGGGCTCCCGAGGATCGAGCGGTGGATACAGCTCCGGGTCGAGATCAGGGTTGGTCATCGACCAAGTATCGGTCGCGACGGCCGTCACCGCCCGTCGACCGCTCATCGGGCGTACGCGGCACAGGGCCGCACCGGCCAACGACGGCCTACGACGAGAGGCTCCGGGGCGGCCACCCGAGACCTGCCCTGCTTCCTGCCGCCAGCCGCTGCGGATAATGCCGACGTGCGTTCGGACGTGGATCGTGGGGATGACGCGGCTGGAGTGGATGTCGCTGGTGGCGCCGCAGGCAAGCGGACGCTGATCCGCAGCCCACTGCGGTCCCGGACAGGTGTGGCCGCAGGCGACGGGTCGGCGTGGCGGGTCGTCGTCGGGTTCGGCGTGGTGAGCCTGGCCGCCGACATGGTGTACGAAGGCGCCCGCTCGGTGTACGGGCCGCTGCTGGCCTCACTGGGCGCGTCCGCTGTCGTCGTCGGGCTGGTCACCGGCGCCGGTGAGGCGGCGGCACTGCTGCTGCGGCTGGTGTCCGGGCCGCTTGCGGACCGGACCCGCCGGTACTGGTCGTTGACCCTTTTCGGGTACGGCCTGACCGCGGTCTGCGTACCGCTGCTCGCCTTCACGCCGCTGTTGGGCGGCGCTGGCCTGGCCGTCGCCGCCGTGTTGATCCTCGCCGAACGGTTGGGCAAGGCGGTCCGCAGTCCGGCCAAGTCGGCGCTGTTGGCCGACGCCGCCAGCCGCGTCGGGTTGGGTCGAGGGCTGGGCGTCCACAAGGCACTCGACCAGGTCGGCGCTTTCGCCGGCCCGCTGCTCGTCGCCGCGGTCGTCGCGATGGCCGCGGGGACCCTCTGGCCGGCGCTGGCCGTCCTTGCCCTGCCAGGCATCGTCGCGATGCTGTTGCTGCTCGCCGTTCGGGCGCGTACCGACGTGCCGGCCGCGAGCAACGCACCGGCCGACGGCACCCCCTCGGCGTCATCCGATCCGCCCGCCACCCGGGCGGTACGGCGGACGCCGTTGCCGGCGATGTTCCACTGGTTCGCGGCGGCGATGGCGCTGTGCACAGCCGGCCTGGTGACCTTCGGGCTGATCGGCTTCCACCTCGTCCGCGCGGGCGTCGTCGCGACCGCGACGGTGCCGCTGATGTACGCGGCGGCGATGGCCGCCGGCGCGATTGCCGCCCTCCTCACCGGCGCTCTCTACGACCGGATCGGCCCACGGGTGCTGATCGCGCTCCCGGCGCTGATCGCCGCCGTGCCCGCCCTGCTGTTCGGCGGTGGGCTGCCGCTGGCAGCGGCCGGGGTCCTGCTGTGGGGTGCCGCCGTGGGTGTGCAGGACTCCACCGTCAAGGCACTGGTCGCCGATCTCGTGCCACGGGAACGCAGAGCGACCGCGTACGGGGTGTTCGCCGCAGTACAGGGCGCGGGGGCGCTGGCCGGCGGTGCCGCAGCCGGGTTCCTGTACGAATTCTCGCCGGCAAGTCTGACGACTGCGGTGGCCATCACGCAGGTCATCGCCCTGGTCACGCTCGTGGGCGTCCTGACGAGGTTGGCCACGCGGTGACCGGTGGACGCGCGGGGTACCGGGCTAGTCGACCGCGATGCGCAGGCCACGCACCGGTGAGGCGACGACCAGGGCGAGGCTGAGCACGACGGGCACAGCCAGCATCAGGTACGCGACCCGGACCCCGTAGGTGTCCCCGGCCAGCCCGCCGATCAGGGCGCCGAACGGAGTGCCGCCCCAGGCCAGCATGCGCCCGGTGGTGTTGACGCGGCCCTGCAACGCATCGGGGGTGAGCAGTTGGCGCACGGTGATGCCGTTCGCGTTCACGGTCAGGCGCGCCACGGCCCAGATCGCCCATCCGGCCAGCGCCAGGGTGAACGCCGAGGTGCCGGCCAGGCCGATGAGGGCCGCGACGAAGATGACGAGCCCCACGATGGACACCGTTCCCTGGCCGGCCCACCGGCTGGCTCGGGGCAGAAGGACGGCGGCGATCAGCGAGCCGACCGCGGCGGCGGCGTAGAGCAGGCCGAGGCGCTGGTCCTCCGGGCGCAGGCCGAGAGCCTGGTCGGCGTGGACGACGAGCAGACCCAGCACGCCGCCGGCGGCGACGTTGAGGCCGAAGCCCGCGGCGGTCAGCGTACGCAGGACCGGCGTTCGCCAGAGGTGTTGCACTCCTTCGGCGATCTCGGCCCTCAGCCTGCGGGCCACCGTCGGCCCCGATTCCAACCCGGTCCGGATCTGGGCGAGCAGCGCGGCGGACACCAGATAGGTGGCGGCGTCGACGGCCAGCACCAGGGTGGGGTCGGCGATCGCGGCCAGGAGCCCGGCGGCGGCGGGTGCGGCGATCTCCAGCACGATCTCGGTGGACCAGATGAGGCTGTTCGCCCGGGTGAGCGCTGGCTTGCCGACGATGCGTACGAAGGTGCCCCAGGCTGCCGCGTCGAACCAGCAGAAGGCGCAGCCCACGCCGAACGCCACGATGAGCAGGTACCAGGAGGGCAGCGCATCGAACAGCGCGGCGACCGGCACGGTGGCGAGCAGGAGAGCGCAGCACACGTCGGCGGTGATCATCATGCGCTTGCGCGGCAGGCGGTCCGCGGCGGCGCCGGCGAAGAGCCCGAACAACAGGTACGGCAGGGCTTCGAGGCCGACCACCGCCGCCGTCAGCGTCGGGGAGGCGCTCGTACGGTAGACCAGCAGCGGCAGGGCGACGGCGCTGGCAGCGGTCCCGGCGACCGAGATCGATCGGGCGACGTACCAGAAGGAGAAGTCACGGTGGAACAGCCGGCGTCCTTCGACGCCGGCTGCCTCGGTGCGCTGTGTCACGGCCTGCGTCAGCCCAGCAGGGCGAGTTGCCGATCGTCGATGCCGGTCAGCGCGAGGTGCAGGTCCGCCGCCAGATCGTCGGCGAGGCGAGCCGTCGGCGCACCGTCCCCGTCGCCCGGGTGGAAGCACGCGGCGCCGCCACCACCGCCGGGCCAGACGTTACGGGCCACCGGCTCGTCGCCCTTGTCAGCGGGGTGGAAGCACAGGGTGCCGCCCGGGGGAGACTGACGAGCCTTCAGCTCACCGTTCTCGTCGGCGGGGTGGAAGCACAGAGTGCCGCCGCCCGGGGAAGAATGACGAGCCATCAGCTCACCGTCCTCGTCACCGGTGCGGAAGCAGGAGCCGCCAGCAGACATGTTGTCCCTCATCTCGTTCGAACTGGATCTGGTCGGGTGACCGTCGCCCTATCCGGCGACGGCCACAGGTGCCACCCCCGCCCGGTCGGGATGACGGGCACCCCGTGCCGCACCAGGCTGAAGCGCTCCAGCCCTGGGGCGATCGTGGTGGCCACCGCGATCGGTGAGCCGACTGGCGCGACCTCGCACACGTGGTAGCCGATGCCGTGTCGGGCCAGAGCCCGCCCGACGTGCTCCAGCCCCCAACCCGGGCTGCCGTCGCCGGCCATGTCCGCGCGTAGCGGCGCCGCCCGCACGGGGCCGGAGAGCAGCTCGTCGAGTGGCATCAGGGCACACCGTTGCAGTGCCGGCCAGGCCGCCAGACGCTGGACCGCGGGCGAGTCGGCGGTGGATGCGGAGAGCGCACAGACCTGGATCAGCTCGCCGAGGGCACGCGACGCGGCGTCGGAGGCCCAGAGCGACGCGCCGGCCCCGAGCCGGGTCGGCCCGCCGCTGGCCGCCGGGCTGACCGCCACGTACACCGGCACGTCCAGGTCCGTCGTGATGTCGAGCAGGTGTACGGGTGCGCCGGCCGCCCGTACGGCATCCGCGTGCAGCGAACGCAATCCGTCCGGCAGTTCGCCGACGGGTACGAGGTCGACGTCCGGGACTCCGGCGACGTACCAGCGCAGAAGCGCCTGACCGAGCCCGTCGTGTTCGATCAGCTCGCAGAGGCCGTGGTAGACGGCCTCTGCCAGGTCGACGCCTGCGGCGGTGCCCAGGCTGGACGAGTACCGCAGCAGACTGCGGTACGGCCGGACGTCGTCACCCGCCACCGGCCACCGGTAGTAGCGCGGATCGGTGAGGAACGTGGGATAACGGACCCCGCCGTAGGAGGCACACGCCGCGACGGAGTCCGGAAACTCCGCCGCCCACCGCTGCACGACCAGGTCGGGCTCCAGGGCGGACTGCCCGGCCACGACGCTCGCCGGCACCAGCCTGGTGGCGTCCGCGGTCCATCGGCGGTTGTCCCGGGCCGACATGAGATAGCGCTCCAGGGCCTCGAAGTACGCGCTCGCCTCGCCCTGGGGACCAGCTCCCTTTCCCACACCGATGGCGACCTGTGCTCCGTCCCGGAACAGCGTGACGCGCATGATCGGCGACGCGGCCGGGCCGAGGACCGCCGCCCGCGCCGTGAGGCCGAGCCGGGCGATCTCCGCTGAGGCCGTCGCGAGGGCGCACTCGGCGGGCACGGATCGGAACGACACCGCAGCCTCCCCCGGGACCATCCATCGGCCCGGACTGTGTCAACGAAATGCTTCGATGTCAACGGCTGGCAGCGGAATCGGGGGTTACGCGGACGTACCGCGTTCTGAGGTCGCCGCCGGGACAGGGAAGGGGGCCGAGCCGCGTTTCCGCAGCTCGGCCCCTCGTGAGCCTGGGCGCCCGAAGGAACTCGAACCCCTAACCCCTGACCTGCTCGGCTCGTCGGTGGCCGTCGCCCATCACCCACGTATGTCGGCCGCTTGGCTGTACGGATGGCTGTGCAGCCGTCAGTCCTCGCGCGTTGCTTCTGGCGTGGCCGCGCCCAGGACGAGGCCGCCTGCGGCCTCGCAGGCAGCAGCAGCCGAGGCCCCGGAAGCAGCCCTGATACATCGAGCCAGGACTCTTCTCACTCCCCGCCGAAAAAGACTTCCATAAATTGGATTCATGGATTCCACGATGGAATGCGGCCGTAAATCGACTGTACGATCCAGCAAACCATTCGGACCATTCAATCGGCGCGTCGTACGCCCGCCGGAATGGCCGGAACAAAGGGAGGCTGGGAGATGAGGCTCCACCGCGACACGATCTTCGCCCGCGAGCGTCGAGCCGGAACGGCCGCCATGGCCACGCTCGCCACCACGGTCCTGCTCCTGACCGTGGCTGCCGGACCGGCCACTGCGGCACCCGCCACCGAGGCGCCGTCCGGGACGACGACCGGCGAGATCCTCGGCACCGGCAACGCCACCGCCGTGCCCGGCAGCTATGTGGTCACCCTCAAGGACAGCGGCGGCACGGTCGGCGATCGGCAGGCTGGCGTGTCCCGCCTCGCCGACCGGTACGGCTTCCGCCCGGACCAGGTCTGGCGCGACGCGCTGAACGGCTTCTCCGTGCGGACCTCCGAGCTGGTGGCCCGCCGGCTGGCCGCCGACCCGGCGGTAGCGGTCGTGGAGCAGGACCGCCTGACCAGCTTGGCCACCACCCAGACGAACGCGCCGTGGAACCTCGACCGGATCGACGCACCGCTGGGACTCAGTGGCACCTACAACTTCACCAGTGTCGGGACCGGCGTCCGGGCGTACATCGTGGACAGCGGGATCCAGATCGGCCATGCCGACTTCGGCGGCCAGGCGGTGTACGGCTACGACGCCGTCGACGGCACGCTCCCGGCCAACGACTGCAGCGGGCACGGCACC
This sequence comes from Micromonospora sp. AMSO12t, assembly GCF_008806585.1. Classification (NCBI taxonomy): domain Bacteria; kingdom Bacillati; phylum Actinomycetota; class Actinomycetes; order Micromonosporales; family Micromonosporaceae; genus Micromonospora; species Micromonospora sp. AMSO12t. The sequence continues at coordinate 29,262 of NZ_WAAS01000038.1, read as the reverse complement.
CACGTCGCCGGCACCGTCGGCGGGACGACCTACGGGGCGGCCAAGAACGTTGTGCCGGTCGCGGTCAAGGTGTTCGACTGCGCCCTGCCGAGCACGCTGTCAATGTTGATCAACGGGATCAACTGGATGATCGCCAACCACCTCGCCGGGCAGCCGGCTGTGGCGAACATCGGCGTGCTGACCAGCCCCACCGTCGCGCTCAACACCGCAGTGACGAACGCGGTCGCCGACGGCATCACGGTAACGGTTCCGGCCGGCAACTCGAACGTGAGCGCCTGCACCGTCTCACCCGCGTCGGTGCCGGCCGCGCTGACCGTAGGCGCGACGTTGACGAACGACAACCGGGCAAGCTGGTCGAACTTCGGTCCCTGCCTGGACATCTTCGCTCCCGGCGATCGCATCACGTCGGCCTGGTGGAACTCGACCACCGCGACCCAGACGATCAGCGGCACGTCACACGCCGCGCCGCTCGTCGCCGGCGTCGCCGCTCGGGTGCTCAGCAACAACCCGACCTGGACACCGGCCCAGGTGGCCAGCTACCTGTTCAGCGTCGCCAGCCCGGTCGTGATCAACCCGGGGGCCGGCTCGCCCAACCGTCTCCTGTACCTGTCCCCGACGCTCTGACCGGGCCCTGCGTCCCGACCCCCGCTCGCCCCCCTGCGCCAGCCCAGGTCGACCGCGACTGACATCCGGGGCCTCCACCTCGGCACACAGGATCCACAACGCTGGGCCACAGTGGATATCGGTTCCCCCTGAGGCACCGGCGCCCCGACCATGATCCAGGCCAGCCGACAGGCAAACGCACTGGCCAACACCGATCGGCACGAGACCCCCGCCGGACAGCGCGGCGACAAGGGAGCACCAGATCCAACTCCTGGGACGCTCCGCCCCAACCCGCAGAATCGATCAAGGCCGTGACCGGCGTTTCCGCTGGTCACGGCCTTGATCGTGAAGTGCGCCCGAAGGGACTCGAACCCCTAACCTTCTGATCCGTAGTCAGATGCTCTATCCGTTGAGCTACGGGCGCTCGGTGCTTGGCCAGTCTACACACCCGGCTTTCGCGCGGAGACTCCGGGATTCGAACCCGGGAGGGGCTTTAAGACCCCAACCGCATTAGCAGTGCGGCGCCATAGACCAGACTAGGCGAAGTCTCCCTGGTGGCCCTGCAGACCACCGCGCCCGAGGATACAGGGCCGCACCCATCAGGAGCAAAGCGACTTCCCCGGTACGCCCCTCCGCCCACGCAACGGGCTGTCCCGAACCAGGCCCGGACTCGCCCCGGCCTCGGCTTTCCCTGCTGTGCACGGGCGTGATCAGGACTACGCTCCATCGATATGCAGGAGCAGCCGCCGCGCGAGCCGACCCGCCGAGAGCCTGCTGAGGGAGCGCGCCGACGCTCCCCGAAGGCGACCTTCAGTCCGCCCCCCGCGCCGCCGGAGCCGGCCGGGCCGGAGGATCCCGGGAAGCGCCCTCGGCGGGCGAAGCCGGCGCCTGCGGTGCTCTTCCAACCGCCCTCGGCCGATCCGCCGCTGCCCCGCCAGGCCGACCGCACGGCCGAACAGGCACCGCAAAAGCAGCCCGGCCAAGCCGACCGCACGGCCGAACAGGCACCACGAAAGCAGCCCGGCCAAGCCGGCCGCGCTGCCGAAAAGGCACCACGGGAGCGGCTCGGCCAGGCGGACGAGACCGGCAGGAGTGACGTCGCGCACACCGGCGGCGGCGTGCCCACCGCTGCCGGCAATCAGCCGGGGTCCGCCACCGCTGCGGGCACGCCCGGCTCCGGCACGCAGACCTCTGGCGGTAACGCCGCCCCAGTGCGCAAGGCGCCCGGGAAGAGGGCGGTCGCGAACAAGGCCGCGCCAACGCGACCGCCCACAGCAAAGGAGGCGGCAGACCAGGTCGACGCGACGACGCTGGCGGAGGCCGCGGAGCCGGGAACGGCGGAAGGCGCGGCGCCCCCGGCGGCAACGAAGGGCGCACCCGCTCGGAAGACCACAGCCGCCCGGAAGGCCGCGCCCGCGAAGAGGGCGACACCCGCGAAGAAGGCCACACCGGCCGCGAGGGCCGAGCCTGCCCGGAAGACGACGCCCGCGAAGAAGGCCGTCCCGGCGACGCTCACCCCGGCGACGGTCGCTGCCGAGGCTCCGGTCCAGGCCCCCGTCGAGGCCCCGACCGCCGCGCCCCCGCAGGTGGTCGAGCGGCATGCCGGCGACGGGGCGGCGGGGACCCCGCCGGGGCGTACGCCGGAAACGGTCCTTCGGCTGGCCGCCGCGCGGGTGCTGGAGCATCCCGCGTTCGCGCCGGAGTTGCTGGCCCTGGCCGCCGTCGAGGCGTTCGGGCCGCGTGCCCGCGACTGGGCGCAGCGGCTGCGCGACGCGTACCCCGATGCGGGAGCGGACGGCTTGGCGCGGCTCGCGACCCGGCGGTTCGTCCGGCAGGCCGGGGTGGGCGGGGCGACCGCCGCGCTGGCGGGGCTCTTCGCGCCGGTGGCCGAGCTGGCGGCCGTGCTGTGGGCGCAGGCCAACCTGGTGCTGCACCTGGCTGCGGCGTACGGCCGGGACCCGGCGCATCCGGACCGGGCGGTGGAGTTGCTGGTGCTGACCCGCGTGCACCCGGACGCGGAGAGCGCGCAGGCGGCGCTGGCGGCGGCCCGGGCGGCGGACGCGCCCGACGAGGCGGGCTGGCCCCGGGCGGCCGAGGCGGCGTGGCGGCTGGCGGCGCCGTTGGCCGCCCAGGCGGGCGGCTGGCTGGCGCTGCGGGTGGCGTCCCGGCTGCTGCCCGGCGCGGCGGTCCTCGTGGCCGCGGCCGGGGACGCGGCGGCGGCCGAGCGGCTCGCCGCCCGCGCGATCACCGCCTACCGGCGGCCCACGCCCCGCTGATCGCCGGCGGCCGGCGCTCGGCCGAGCGGAACGCGGCGGGGAAGGACGCGGGCCGCTGGTAGATCTTGGTGAGAAATGGCCCCCGGAGGGGCGCTTTCCGACCAAAATCTGCCGGGGCGGCAGCCGACGGCGGCAGCCGACGGCGGCAACGGCGGGGACGGCGGGGACGAGGCCCGGAGGGAGAAGGGGCTGGTGGGCGTCAGAGCCAGTCGAACCATTCCCTGGGCAGCAGGGCGTAGCCGAGGAAGGCGACGATGTCGAGCAGCGTGTGCGCGACGACCAGCGGCATGACCCGGCGGGTGCGCAGGTAGAAGAGGCTGAACACGACGCCCATCACCACGTTGCCGAGGAAGGCGCCGAAGCCCTGGTAGAGGTGGTACGAGCCGCGCAGCAGGGCGCTCGTCGCCACGATCGCGCCGACCCGCCACTGGAGCTGGCGCAGCCGGGTCGTCAGGTAGCCGACGACGATCACCTCCTCCAGCACCGAGTTCTGCACGGCGGCGAGGATCAGCACCGGCACCGTCCACCAGAGGTCGGGCAGCGCGGCCGGCACCAGGGTGGCGTTGACGCCGAGCTGGGCCGCCGCCCAGAACAGCGCCAGGCCGGGCAGGCCGATCAGCGCGGCCAGGCCGGCGCCGCGGGCCAGGTCCTGACCGGGCCGCCGGGCGTCCAGGCCGAGCGTCCGCGCCGGATCGCCGGGGTCCCGCGCCAGCAGGTGTACGGCGAGCAGCACCGGCAGCAGCGCGAAGACGATCCCGAGCAGCTGGTACGTCAGGTCCAGCCACGGCCGGGGTGACACCGACGTGTTGAGCGCGGCGGTCTGCTTCGACAGCGGCCCGTCGGCGGTCAGCTTCGCCACGATCGACACCGTCGCGTAGACGGCGGACTGGCCGAGCGAGAGGCCGAGCACGAGCAGCGTCTCGGTGCCGAGCATCCGGCGGGTCGCCGGGCATTGCAGCTCAACGGTCACCGCACCACTCTGCCCGACGCCGAGGGCCGACGTCACCGGCCGGCGGCACCGCCCGAACGAGCCTCACGAGCCGGTCGCACATTCTGTGCGACCGGTCGGCACGCTCCGTGGACATTCTATGGATGCCCGATCCGCCGTCAGGAGAAGGAGCGCGCCCCGTGGACGACTTCGCAAGGCTGCTGAAGGAGAGCTGGACCCTGGTCGAGGAGCACCGGGAGCGGCTGAGCGGTCACTTCTACGCCCGGCTCTTCCTGCTCGACCCCGAGCTGCGCAAGCTCTTCCCGGTGGAGATGACCGGGCAGGGCGACCGGATCCTGGAGGCGATCGTCACCGCCGCCCAGACGGTCGGCGACCCGGAGAGCTTCGACGAGTACCTGCGCTCGCTGGGCCGGGACCACCGCAAGTACCACGTCGAGGCGGCGCACTACGAGACCATGGGCGTCGCGCTGCTGGACGCGCTGCGCAGCATCGCCGGCGACGGCTGGAACCTGGAGTACGACCAGGCGTGGCGGGACGCGTACGCGGCGATCACGGAGAAGATGCTGGCCGGGGCGGCGGCCGACGACAACCCGCCGTTCTGGCACGCGGAGGTGCTGACCCACGAGCGGTACGGCAGGGACACGGCGGTGCTGACCTGTCGGGCGTTGCAGCATCCGCTGCCGTGGCGGGCCGGCCAGTACGTCAGCGTGGAGGTGCCCCGCCACCTTCCCCGGGTGTGGCGCACCTACTCGGTGGCGAACGCCCCGAACGACGACAACCTGCTGGAGTTCCACGTTCGTACGCCGGAGGGCGCCGGCTGGGTGTCCGGGGCGCTGGTCCGCCGGGTCAAGCCCGGCGACCTGCTCCGGGTGGCGGCGCCGATGGGGTCGATGACGCTGGACCGCTCCTCGGAGCGGGACATCCTCTGCGTGGCGGGCGGCGTCGGCCTGGCTCCGATCAAGGCGCTGGTGGAGGAGTTGGCCGGCTACAACCGGACCCGCTGGGTGCACGTCTTCTACGGCGCCCGTACGGCGGCGGACCTGTACGGCCTGGCCGGGCTCCAGGAGTTGGTGGCCGCGCACCCGTGGCTGTCGGTCACTCCGGCGTGCAGCGAGGATCCCGACTTCGACGGCGAGCTGGGTGACATCCCCGACGTGGTCAGCCGGTACGGCCCGTGGACGGCGCACGACTGTTACGTCTCCGGTTCCGCCCGCATGGTCCGGGCCACCCTCCGGGTGCTCGCCGAGGACGGCGTCCCGCCGGAGAACACCCGCTACGACACCTTCGGCAACCTCTAGAAGCGTTCCTCCCCCCATACCGGGGCGCGTGCTCCTGCCCCCTGGGGCACGCGCCCCGGTCCCCCAATCGGGCGGACCGGCACCGCCCCGCACGATCACGTCCGCCCGGCCGTCCTTCCCACCCGGGCGGACGTGGTCGTGCCGCCGGGGCGGATGTGCGCAGGTCAGTAGCGCCAGGGCCGGCCGGTCTCGCGGTACTCCTCGACCGGCACCAGCGGCACCCCCGGCGCCATCCGGTCGACGTAGAGCCGCCCCTCCAGGTGGTCGATCTCGTGGGCGACGAGCCGGGCCATGCCGAATTCGAACGAGGTGATGATCCGGCTGCCGTCGTACTGGGCGTGCTCCACGTCGAGCCGGAGCGGCCTGGGCACGAGGCCACGGTGGTCGAAGAAGGAGAGGCACCCCTCGTACTGCTCGTCGCTGTCGGGAGAGGCGTCGACGACGCGGGGGTTGAGCAGCACGACGGGGTCGGCCGACCGGTCGGGGGGCCGGACCACCGCCACCGCCCGGCCGAGGCCGAGCTGCGGGGCGGCGATGCCCACCCCCTTGCGGAACGGGTGCAGCTCGTCGAGGCGGACCAGGGTCGCCGCGAGGCGGTCGGCGACGTCCCGGGCCTCCCGTTCCTCGCGGGGCAGGTCGAACGGCCGGGCCGGTTGGCGGAGCAGGTCGGCGCCGCGCTGCACGATGCCGATGCCGCGCATCCGGTCGCTGGACCGGATCCGCCCGGCTTCCTCGGGCTCGACGTCGGGCCGGCCGCGGAACCGCCACTGCAACCGGTACCGCGCGTTGAGCGGCGGGTCCTCGGTCGCCCAGTCGAAGATCACCCGGTCGGCGTCCTCGCGCCTGGTCACGGGCGTGCGCAGCGGGCCCTCCTCCGCCGAGAGCGAGGTCTCCGCGCCCCACACCTGCGGGTCGACCGCGGCCGGGAGGTCCAGGCGTACGGCCATCTGCCGGGTGGGCAGCCGGACCGCCCGCTGGAACCAGGGGCCCCACTTGTCGTGCCCGACGCAGTACGCGTACTCGATGGTGGTCCGGTCCCCCGGGTAGAGGGGGAAGCGCCGGTCGGCGTTCTCGAAGAGCAGCCACAGCTCCTTGAAGGCGTCGCGGTCGTGCTTGGCCCGCCAGTGCATCGCCTCCCGCTCGTCCCCGTCCTCCCGGTACGCCCGCAGCCGCAGCTCGGCGAAGGTCAGCGGGTGTTCGCGGTGGTGCAGGTTGGAGCGCCCCGGGTCGTTGGGGTAGCGGTCGACGGCGATCCGCACCAGGTAGCGGGTGACCGGCTCGGTGCCGGCGTTGTACAGCTCGCGCCGGATGACGCAGCGGTAGGCGTCGCCGAGGTGGGTGAGGGTGGCGAGTTCCCGCTCGACGATCAGTCCGGTGCCGGGCGGCATCCACTGCCCAGGGACGGGTGGGTCCCGGTGTGCCCGCTCGGCCCGGGCGTGCCGCAGCTCGTCGTACTCCTTGAAGCGCTGCCAGATCGCGCCGCCGGCCTCCAGTACGGCCTCGGCGCGGCGCGCGAAGTCCTCGGTGGGGCGGTGCCGGCGCCCCTCGACGTGGCTGACGTACGACGGGTCGAAGCCCATCAGGGTGGCGAGCTGCTTCTTGGACAGCCCCCGCCCCGTGCGGTGCCGGGCGATCTCGGCGGCGAAGGAGTCGGCAGCCCGATCGAGCGGTGAGGTCATCAGCTTCCTCGTGGCCGGGAGTATCAGTTTCACGTTCTGTGGCGACGCGCACACGGAACTGGCACCTTGCCGACACGAGCCTTGACAGATAGCGATGGCTGTCGATACTGGGGCGACGTTTTCCGCCCCGATGACCGGGTAGTACGGCCGCACGGGCGGAGTGACCGGCCCCTCCGGATCCGACGCAGGCGAGCCTTCCCTTATCTCGCGGGATGTGGTTAGGCTAGCCTTAGCTCAGCGACGGGCGGATTGCCCGCCGACGGCGACGACGGGGTGGGTGAGTCCAGTGACAGCGGTGATGCCGAAGCGCGACACCGCCGCCGCGCCGCTGGCCCCGGTCACCACCGCCATGCGCGCGATGTTCGGCACCGACGACGTGCCCGGTCTCGCGCCCGGCCTGCTGGTGCACGACGAGTTCGGCTGGCGCCCGGCGACCACCCTGGTCGACGGCACCCTCCTGCCGGAGTTCCTGCGCTCGGCCAGCTCGCGCTGGGGCGGCACCCCGCACGCCTGCGCCGCGCTGGCCTGGAAGTCGTACAGCTACTGGACGGCGCTGCCCGTGGCGCTCGGCTGGGCCTCGGCCCGACGGGTGCCGCTGCTCGACCCGGCCGACGTGCTGATCCACTTCGAGGACCACCGACCGCTGCTCACCATGGGCCTGCGCCGCTCGACCACGGTCGCGGTGCTGCCGAGCGACCCGCTGGCGCTCGCCGGGCTGCCCGAGGTGCGGGTCGTCGCGGACGAGGCGGAACTGCTCCAGGCGCTCCGGGCCTCGCTGCTCGACGCCCACCTGGCCCCGATGGTCGCCGCGATCCAGGCCGAGGTCCGGATCGGCGCGCGCACCCTGCTCGGGTCGGTGGCCTCGGGCATCGCCCACGGCGTCCTCCGGGCCGCCGACGGCCTGCCCGGCTCGTCGGTCGAGACGATCGAGACGCTGCTCGGCGCGCTCGACCTCGCCGACCTGGTGGAGCTGGTCCCGGGCCCCAACGGCGAGCCGACCGTGCAGCGGCGCACCTGCTGCCTGGCCTTCACCCTCCCCAAGCCCAAGATCTGCCAGGGCTGCTGCGTCCGCCAGTCCTGACGGCCGCCTCCGGGCCGCCCGGCGTCAGTCGGTGAGCGGGCGGACGTCCCAGAGCCAGACCCCACCGGTGTACGTGGGGCGGACGCCGGTCAGCTCGGTCATGCCCCGGCGCAGCGCGTCGGCCTGCCGGTGCGGCCCGAGGACGACCGCGCCCGCCCGCCAGTACCGCAGGTCCCCGACCGCGTCGACCCGCGCCTGCGGGGTGATCGGTGGCACCGCGCCGGTCCGCCGGATCTCGGCGAAGAACTCGCTGGTGGGGCGGGGCGGCGCGGAGAACAGGGCGATCCGGTCCCGACCGGGGCGGGTGTCCGGGCCGAGGAAGTAGCCGCGGGCGATGGGCATGTCCAGCCCGGTCCGCGCCGACCAGCGCAGCGGATCGGCGTAGTGGGTGTCGGGCAGCGGGAGGGTCACGATGCTCCGCCCGCCGTCCGCGTACGGCCGCCAGGCGCCCGAGGTGACGAAGGCGGGCACGGGGTCGAGCCGGGTGGTGGGCAGCGGGGTCGGCAGGATCGGCAGCAGGGCCATGACCAGCACCGTGGCGGTGGCGAAGCGGATCTGCGGGCGTGCCCGCGGGTGCCGGGCGGCCAGGGCGCGCGTGTGGTCCGCCCCGTAGGCGAGCAGCACCCCGACGATCGGGGTGATCGCCAGCGCCCACCGGGTCGGCACCACCGAGTGCAGGACGGGCAGGTTCTCCAGCGCCGCCCACGGGCCGGGTATCCCGGTCCCCCTGCCGTTGAGCTGCACCTCCCGCCCGAGGGAGAGCAGGCCGAAGAAGAGCGCGAGGACGGCGAGGCCGCGTACCACGACGTGCCGGCGCAGCCACCAGACCAGGGCGACGACGAGCACCACCAGCGGCCAGCCGAAGAAGGCGTTCTCCTCGGTGGGGTTCTTCGCCAGCCCCTGCGCGCTGCGGGCGTCACCGGCCAGGGACTCCCGCGAGTACGCCACAAACGACCCGAGGTCCGTCGAGTAGCCCCGGATCAGCCAGGACAGCCCGTTGTACGCCCCCGGGCCGAAGAACTGGACGTGGAGCGGGTACGCGAGCACCACCAGCGCCACGACGGCGGCCACCGCCAGGCCCGCGAGGAACGGCCGGGCCCGCCGGCGCAGCTCGGGCCGGCCGAGGGCGAGCGCCCCGACCACCACGCCCAGCCCGATGGCGGTCATCAGCAGCACCTCGAGGTTGAGGAAGGCCTGCCACACGATGACAACCGCGAGCAGCAGCCCGTTGCGCAGCCAGCGCCCCGGCTCGGCGAGTCGCAGGGTGCGCCAGACGATCAGGGGCACCACGTACTGCGAGACGATGTTGGGGTGCGCGTTGGCGTGCGAGATCATCGCCGGGGCGTACGCGCAGAACGCGGCGCCGAGCCAGGCCGGCCCGCGGGCGCCGACGACCACCCGGGACAGCAGGAAGTACCAGGCCGTCGCCGTGGCGATCATGCCCAGGGTGAGAAAGAGCAGAAACGACGCGCGGGTGCCGAGCAGGAGTGTGACGGGCGTCATTGGCAGAGATACGGATAATACGGACGTATTTGCCATCAGATTGACGGTCTCCGGCACGTTCATCCGGCCCGAGGTGAATGGATCAACAAAATCGGTCATCACGCGCGCGCCGTGCGCCATCATCCACTCGAACTGCGACTGGTCGGTGCGGTTGTCCCGGATGCCGTGCGACGGGCGCAGCCAGAGCCGCGCGGTCACCCAGAAGCCCAGCGCGACGAAACTCGCCACCGCGGCGGCGTCCGTCCACCACCCCTTCCAGGGCCGTACGCCCCGGTCGGGCCCGTCCACCGACGCCCCGGGCCCTGACTCGCCAGCAGGGAGGCCCGATTCAGGAGTAGTCATGACGATTCGTAGAGTAGTCAGGCTATGACGCCAAGGTGACATGTTTCGGGGTACTGGCGTACCATGTGCCGGGTTCGCCGACCGCCGATCACGTGCCCACCCCCGACCGCATTTCGGCCACCACGGGTGCCCCGATTTTTCTGTTGCCAGTGCGGATGATTCACTCTGTCGGTCCAGGCGCGGGTCGAGTTCATATCGTGAGGAATCGACGCATGGCAGAAATCACTGGGGATCAGCGCGTGCAGTCCGAGGTCCTGGAGGGTCTCGCGACGGCGGTCAACCACCGTCGCTGGTTCGTCGAGCTGGCCCTGCCGTACCTCGGTGACAACCCGATCGAGATCGGCAGCGGGCTCGGCGACTACGCGCTGGAGTGGGCGGAGCACCTGCCGCGCTTCACCGCCACCGAGGCCGACCCGGACCGGCTCGTCCTGCTGAAGGAGCGGCTGGCCGACCAGCCCCACATCGAGGTCCGGCAGATGCTGCTGCCGCACCCCGACCGGGGCGACTACAGCGCCGCCGTGTCGTACAACGTGCTGGAGCACATCGAGGACCACGTGGGCGCGCTGCGCAGCATGCGCGACCTGGTCCGGCCGGGCGGCAACGTCATCATCATCGTGCCCGCCTTCCAGTTCGCGATGAGTCCGGCGGACATCGCCACCGGCCACGTGCGGCGCTACACGAAGAAGACCCTGGCCGCCGCGATGACCGACGCCGGCCTGACGGTGGAGAAGATCCACTACGCGAACGCGCTCGGCCTGATCGGCTACTTCATGGCGACCAAGGTCTTCCGGCTGATGCCGAAGGAGGGCCCGATGGTCAAGGTCTACGACACCCTCGTGCTCCCCGCCACCAAGGCGGCGGAACAGCGCGTCCTCCCCCCGTTCGGCCAGTCGGTCTTCGCGGTGGCCCGGGTCCCCTCCTGAGGCCGGGCCCGCTCCGGGTTACTCCTTGACCTGGTAGGTGGGGCGGATCACGGCGCGGGCCAGGGTGTGGAAGGCCAGGTTGAAGCCGACCACGGCGGGGGTCGCGGCAGGGGTGACGTGGAGGCGCTCCACGTCCAAGGCGTGCACCGCGAACACGTAGCGGTGCGGCCGGTCGCCTGCCGGTGGGGCGGCGCCGCCGTAGCCCCGGTCGCCGTAGTCGTTGCGGACCGTGAAGGCGCCGCCGAGGTCGTCGCCGGCCGCGCCGCGCGGCAGCCGCGTCACGTCGGCCGGCAGGTTGACCAGGACCCAGTGCCAGAAGCCGCTGCCCGTCGGCGCGTCCGGGTCGAGGCAGGTCACCACGAAGCCCTTGGTCTCGGCCGGGAAGCCGGACCAGGCGAGCTGCGGCGAGATGTTGTCGCCCCCGACGCTGCCGTGGGCGTACGCGGCGTCCATCGGCTCGCCGTTCTGCACGTCGTCACTGGTCAGCGTGAACGACGCAACGGTCGGCAGCAGCTCGTACGGGTCCGGGGCGATCGGTCGTTCCAGGGTCATCGGGGGGTCCTTCCGGTGAGCGGTTGTTCCTCCGCACCTTCTTACCCCGTCGGCACCCGCGATCGAACCGGCAGCGCCGGGCGCGCAGGGTCAGCTCCCGTACAGGCCGTGCCGTTCCCAGCGGCGCAACATCTCGTAGCTCCGCTCGACCTCGGCCGGATCCTCCGCGGCGAGATAGAGGTAGCCGGGCGAGCTGAACAGGTCGACGGTCTGCGGCAGTTCGGCCCCGGGGGAGCAGCGCGCGGCGATCGCCACGGCCGCCGGCAGCTCCGACAGCCGGGCGTACCAGTCCCCCGCCTGCGCGGCGACGGGGACCGGGTTGATCAGCGACACGTTCCGAACGGCGGCGGCCCAGCCCGGCGTACGGTCGTCGAACTGGTCGAGCAACGCCGGATCGACGAGGTGCTGGGCCTGCAGGAAGGTCTGCGACACACCGCAGAACTTCGCCACCACGTCGGGCAGGGTCGCTCCCCCGAGTCGGGCCCCGGCCTCGATCAGCACCGGCCCCCGGTCGGTGAGCATGAGCTCGGTGTGTGCCGCCGAGGACCGGACACCGAGCGCGTCGAGCACCCCGAAGACGAACTCACGGAGCTGCCGGGCCAGGGCCGAGCCCCGGTCGACCGGCTCCTCGTAGTCGTAGATGGGACCGCCGCCCGGGCCCGGCCGTTTCGTGTACCGCCAGATCTCGGCGACCCGGTGCCTGCCCGCGTACGAGACCGTGTTGACGTAGAACTCGGTCCCGACGAGCCGCTCCTGGACCAGCACCCGTCGATTCGGTACGCCGTACAGGTTGACCGAGGCCAGGACCGTCGCGCAGGCGAGGCGCACCTCGTCGAGACTCTCGCAGAACCGCACGTTGTCGGTGCCCGCGCCGTCCACGGGCTTGACGACGGCCGGGCCGGACAGGCTGGTCGCGTACCAGGCGACCGCCTGGTCCACGGACTCGAAGCACCGGCCGGCGGGCACGGCGAGACCGGCGGCGGCCACGGTCGCCGCCATCGCCGACTTGTCGCGCCGCGCGGTGACCGTGGCGATGTCGTTGCCGGGCGTACCGAGCAGGTGGTTGAGCGTGTCGGCGAGGACCACCCCCGGCTCGGTGCCCGCGACGACCCGGTCGACGCCGAGCGCCCGTAGCCGGTCCACGAGGTGGTCCTCGTCGGCGACGAAGCCGAGGTCGACCGCGTAGTCGCCGGGGCGGAACGTCTTCAGGTAGTAGTCGTACAGGGACTCGCCGCTGCGTACGTGGACGCAGGTCACCCCTCGCTCGGCCAGCGCCCGACTCAGCGCGCTGCCTGTGGAGTATCCGTCGACGATGGCTATGGTCGGCACGCTCTCCTCATCTCCGTACGGCCCGCCGGAGGGTGGCGGGCATCAGAAGACCTTGCCGGGGTTGAGCAGGCCGGCCGGGTCCAGGGCGGCCTTGATCGCCTGGTGCACCCGCAGGCTCACCGGGCCGATCTCGCGGGCCAGCCAGTCGCGCTTGAGCAGGCCCACGCCGTGCTCGCCGGTGCAGGTGCCGCCCAGTTCGAGGCCGAGGCGCATGATCTCGTCGAACGCGCGCCGGCCGCGTTCGAGGCTCGCCGGGTCGGCCCGGTCCACCACGATGTTCGGGTGCATGTTGCCGTCGCCGGCGTGGCCGACCACGCCGATGGTCACGTCGCACTCCGCCGCGATCCGGGCCACCCCGTCGAGCAGCGCTGCCAACGCCGCCCGGGGCACCGCCACGTCGTCGATCACCATCCCACCGTTGCCGGCGGGGAACGACTCCCTGGCGAACTTCTCCATCGCCGCGTGCCCCAGCCGGCGGGCCTGCAACAGGGCCGCCGCCTCCACGGCGTCGGTGGCCGTGTGGATCTCGTCGGCGCCGGCCGCCTCGCACAGCTCGGCGAGCCGCGCCAGGTCCCCGGCGGCCTGGGGTCCGGTGTCCGCCGACGCCAGCAGCAGCGCCTCGACGTCGGTACGCAGGCCCATCGGCCGGTACGCCTCGATCGCCCGCAGGTACGTGCGGTCGATCAGTTCCAGCAGGCTGGGGGTGAGTCCGTGTTCAGCGATCCGGGCGACCGCCCGACCGGCGGCGGCGGTGGTCGGGAAGACCGCCACCATGGTCAGCGACTCCGCCGGCGCGGGCCGCAGCGCCACCGTCACCTCCGTGATCACCCCGAGGGTGCCCTCGGAACCCACGAAGAGCCGGGTGAGGTCGTACCCCGCCACCCCCTTGGCGGTACGCCGACCAGTGCGCAACACCTCCCCGGAAGCCAACACGACCTCCAGACCCAACACGTACTCGGTGGTCACGCCGTACTTGACGCAGCACATGCCACCCGCGTTGGTGGAGACGTTCCCACCGATCGTCGACATCTCCCACGATCCCGGATCCGGCGGATACCACAACCCCTGTTTCGCCACCTCCGCCGACAACGCCGCATTGACCACCCCGGGCTGCACCACGGCGATCCGGCTGACCGGGTCGATCTCCAGCACCGCGTCCATCGCGACCATGCTGATCACCACCGCGCCGTCAACCGCGTTCGCCGCGCCCGCCAGCCCAGTACGCGCCCCCTGCGGCACCACCGGCACGCCGTACCGCCCGGCGATCGTCACCGCCTCGACCACATCGGCCGTGCGACGTGGACGGACGACGACCAGCGGGGTGCCGGCCTCGCACAGATCGGCCTCGTCCTTGCGGTGCATCCGGAGCAGGTCGGGGTCGGTCAGCACGGCGTCGCCGAGCGCCGCACGCAGGTCGTTGACGAGGGGGGAACCAGACATGGCAGAGAGGGTACAGATCGGCGTCACCCGCTCCGGAGCGCGAACGTGGGCGCCCCCGATCCGGTATCGGCGCTGGTGAGAGCGGTGTGAGCGGGCCCGGTCGCTCGAACCCCTGTCCTATCGGAAGATCCTTCCGGGGTTGATCGAAGTTTGTTACCGTCTACCGCCAACGAGGGCACCCCTCCTCCAGCCAACGTCCCCCGGCCTGCCACCTCACCGCTCTTCCACCCCAAGATCCGCAGCAGGACGCGCTGTCCGGCCGGGCACGGTGTCGAAACCGGGACCTGGTTCAGCTCGTGTTGCGGCAAAGGATCGTTGCCCATGACAGAGGGATTGACAGAGTGAAGCGAACCGAGCTGCACATCGTGATCGGCGGAGGTATCGCGGGCTGCCTGACCGCGATCATGCGTAGCCGCGCGGGATACCGGGTCCTTCTGCTGGAGCGGGCCGAGGCCCGCTCGCCTGAGGCCCACCCGATCTGCACGGGGGCCAGCAACATCGTCAGCGAGAACCACAGCGGTGCCGAGTATCCGTTCGATCCGCAGAGCGCCCGGGACTGCTTCGACGGGCGCCTGGTCAACGAACGCTTCTTCCCCGACCTCGTCTTCGGTGGCAAGGACCACAGCCGGGTCATCGCCTCCCAGGCCATGCAGGACAGCGGCACCGACATCATCGGCCAGTGCCGGGAGAACATGCGGGTCATCCAGGACCGTTACGCGCAGCTCTGCGCCGAGGACCCGGCCAACTCGTTGTTCGGCGCGCCGGAGCAGGTCTGCCGCGAGATCCCCGCGCCGGACGGGGTCGCCGACGTCGGCGCCGCCTTCGTCACTCCGCAACGGGGCATCAACCCGGTCGTGGTCACCGCGCTGCTCGACCAGGAGCTGCGCCGCAGCGGCGTCGAGGTACGCGGTGGCGCCGACGTGACCGGGGTGAGCCGCCGCTCCGACGGCACCTACGAGGTGGAGTACGTCGAGGACGGCGCGCGGCAGACGATCGTCGGCGACCAGGTCGCCCTCTGTGCCGCCACCGAGACCCCGGCGATCGCGCGCCGTCTCAACCCGTCGCTCGCGCTGCCCCCCATCTACATGGCGCTGCGCCAGATCCTCTTCGTCGAGCTGCCCGAGCGCACCACGAAGAACTACACGTGCCTGAAGCTCGAGGACGAGTACGGCGGCATGTTCAGTCCCTTCAGCCAGGACACCGCGCTCGTCTACTACCCGCCGGCGGCGCACATCGCGGTGCACCGCGTCGACCCGACGACCTACGCGCTGCCCGACGACTTCCGGCACTTCCTGCGCAACGGTCACCCCGAGGCGGCCGAGCGCGCTCAGCTGGCGCTCCGTCAGCTCAGCCAGTGGTATCCGGAGGTGCGCGGCGCGGAGGTGGTGTCCGCCCACCTCAAGGTGGCGATCAACACCACCGACTCGTCGCGGCTGCGGCGCAACGCCGGGGTGCTCGACGTCGCACCCGGTTGCACCGCGACCGTCCTGCTCAAGTGGACGATGTGCGTCGTCAACGCCCAGCGCGACCTGGAGGCGGCCCTCCGGCACTCGATCGCCACCGGCAACGCGGATCGCGACGAGTACGCCGAGCTGGTCGCCCGCGGCACCGTGCCGATCGCGCCACCGACCGATGTGCCCGCCTGGCAGCGCCGGCTCGGGATCTTCGCGCGCAACATGGGGGTGCCGGAGCGACTGGCGGCGCCGTTCGTGGACGCCGACGAGCCGGACAGCGGTCTGGCCCGCGCCGTACCGTCGCTCGCGTCGAGTTGACGCTGGTCACGCTTAACTGGCGGGAACTACTACCCGCTCCTGAGGCAACGCACGAGGGGTCGCCACCCGCTTAGGGGGCAGCACAGGGGTTCGGCCGTCTTCCCGTTGCGCGATACACCAGATTCGATGATCATAGGCCCGCGTCGACTCGATGACCTTCGTCGACATCGGCCTGTCCTGGCGGGCTTCGGGGAGCACTCCGCCTGGTCCCTACAAGCGAGGAGGGCACGATGACCACCGCACTCGACCTGACCGACCTCCGTGTGCAGGCCGACGCCACCATCGATCGACTGATCGACGAGGCAGGCCTCACCCGACGCAACAACCGGTTCTTCGCGGGCGCGAAGGAGGCCACCTCGGTGAGCCCCGCCGGTGCGCTGCGCATCGCGGAGAAGTGGCAGCGGACCACTCAGGCGTTCATGTTCACCACCATCTCCAGCCTCGGTGCCCACGGGCGACGCCTGGCTCGCGACTACACAGTGAGTCGAGAGGTACTCGGAGCGTATCAGATGGCGTACCGAGTCATCGGGGACGATCTGGACAATCGGGCGGCGGCCTTCGCGGAGGTCGCGCCGGAGGGTGTGGACGGTGTCCACTACCTGTGGTGGGCGGACACGATCTGCGCGCCGCTGCGCTCGGCCCTGGGCAGCGCGGACGCGCCCGCCGAATCCGCCGCGCTGACCCGCATCCTCGACGTCATGGACTCCATGGCGGCCGAGGAGCTGGGTGGCGCGGTCCAGCTCCGTGTCGTGGAGACCATCGCCCTCGACATCGCGGTCGCGTTCCGGCGCCTGTACGGCAAGGTCACCGTGGATGGTCGCCAGGTCCTCCCCGAGCAGCGCGACTACGCCTGGATCGACTCGCACATCCGGGCGGAGACGGGCCACGCCGCGTCCGTCAGCGACGACGAGGCCGGTATGAGTCACCTGGTCTCCACCCCGGCCGAGGCGGAGCACTTCGTCGCGCTCGCGGAGTCGTACGTCCCGGCGTGGGCGGACCTGCTGGACGACTTCGCCCGGGACCTGTCGTAGCGCGACCAACCGAGAACGGCACTGACGGCCGCCACCGACGACGCCCCGGGCCCGTGGTGGCGACCGCCGGAGTCATCCGGTTCCGAGGAAAGGAGCTGCCATGCGATCGTCCCTGCCAACAGTGGAAACAGACGCCGTCGTCAACGAAGTGAACGAGCTGCGTGCCCGCTACCAGCGCGAGACCGA
This sequence comes from Micromonospora sp. AMSO12t, assembly GCF_008806585.1. Classification (NCBI taxonomy): domain Bacteria; kingdom Bacillati; phylum Actinomycetota; class Actinomycetes; order Micromonosporales; family Micromonosporaceae; genus Micromonospora; species Micromonospora sp. AMSO12t. The sequence continues at coordinate 12,298 of NZ_WAAS01000038.1, read as the reverse complement.
GCCCGGATCGCCGGAGGCGCTGCGCCGGCTGGCCGGTTGGATCGCCGACTCGGCGTCGCTCGGTGCCCAGCCCGTGGCCAGGGCACTCGTCGAGGACCTGTCCGGCGCACACGACACGCCGCAGCTCACGGCCACGAAGCGGCACATCAACTCGCGGGCCGACAACAGGCTCCTGTCCGTGTTCTCGGCCGCGTACTTCCCGACCCTCGGTCTGGACTACCTGGAGTACGAGCCCATCCCGTCCGACCCCGTGCTGGTGGACCGCTACCCGAGCCCGACGATGCCGGTCAACCTGCTCCGGCACAGCGCCGGCTTCGACAGTCGGGTCGTCGTGGCGCTCTTCCCGGAGAACCACATCGACGGGCGCCAGGAACCGGACGACCTGATCTTCTACTTCATCGACAAGTTCGTCGCCCGGCACCGCCTCACCCGCCGGCTCATCGACGCCGCCATGGTCCCGGGCTCGTTCCCGCTGCTGTCCGGCGTCGACGACTCCGGCGTCGAGCGGGCCGCCGGTTCCTGGGTACGGCTGCACGAGTTCCACCACCGCACGGGCAGCATGCCGATCCCGCAGTTCCTGTCCGCGAAGAGCTACAAGCCGCTGGCCGGCCTGGAGGAGATGCGGGTCGACGTCAAGTCGATGCTGGTCTGCCTCGACGACGCCGACATCGATCGTGAGCTCGCCGCGCTGACCTTCGAGTTCGTCCTGGCCGAACGGCTGCTGCGGTACTCGGTCGAGGGGATCCCGAAGCCGAACTACGACGCGATCGCGTCGCAACTGCTCTTCAACTACCTGCGCGGGCAGGGCGCCCTGACTATCGACGAGGGGCGGATCCGGCTCCTGCCGAGCCTGCCCGAGGCGCTGAGCACGCTCGTCACCGAGATCACCGAGCTGGAGGACGTCGTCCTGACCGAGGGGGTCGAGGCCGCCCGCGCGGGACTGATCGACTTCACCCGCCGGTACACCCGGTACGACGAGGAGAAGCGGGAGTTCCTCCACGTGCCCTTCTTCGCCGAGCTCAAGGAGCGACTCGGCGTGTGAGTCACGCCGGCCGCCCTCCCGACGACGTGCGGCTCCGCCCCTCACCCCGCTGGAAGGTACCGACCATGACCACCGTTATGAACTCGACCGAAACCGGCATCCTCGGCACGTGCGACATCGACGCCGACAGCCTCGCCACGGACCTCGACACCATGGCGTCGTTTCCCTACACGGACAAGTACAGCGACTTCGTCTGCGGCGCCTGGAAGAGTTGCGCGGTGTGGAACGGCACGGGCCTCGGCCTCGACGCGGGACTCGACCCGTTCGAGGGCCCGGCCGTCGTCACCGACCTGGGCCAGCGCCTGCCGTACGTGCGGCACCTGGTGGGTGAGCTGTTCGACATGTCCCGCCTCAAGTACGGCCGGCTCGCCCGGCTGACCCCCGGCAGCGCGCTCGTGCCGCACCGGGACTACCTCGAACTCGACAGCAACCTGATCCGGATCCACCTTCCGCTGGAGACCCACGAGTCCTGCGTCAGCTCGCACAACTCGACGCTCTACCACATGAACGTCGGTGAGATCTGGTTCCTCGACGCCACCCAGGCCCACAGCGCGGTCTCCGGGTGGACGAAGGACCGCACCCACCTCGTCCTCGACTTCGAGGCCGACTCGCTCGCCGCCTGCTTCACCGGCGAGGTCCAGTCGCCCAGCATCCCGAGCACCCACCAGGTCGCGCGGCAGCCGATCGACCAGGAGGAACTCGCCGCGTTCGAGCGCGCCGGGGTGCTCATGGACACCACCAACTACCGGGACTTCCTGAAGATCGCCATCAAGACGATGTTCACCCGGGACATCACCCCGGACAACGTGTTCGACCTGCTGGAGGGGGCGGCCCAGCACTCGCCCGTGGCCGCGCGGCTCGACATGATCCCCCCGATGCGGACGTACTTCCTGCTGGCCCGAGAGTCCTGAGGCGGATCATGCGACACGCCAGCCAAGTCTGTGTCGTCGTGGACGGGTACTCGACGGCCAACGCGCTCGCGCCGGCCCTCGCCGGTTACGGCTTCGGCGCGGTGCACGTGCAGAGCGACCCGGACCTGCCGCAGTTCCTCCTGCGTACCGGCGTCGACCACGCCTATCTCGACAACTACCTCCACGACGGCGACGTCAGCACGATCGTCGACCGGCTCGACCGGGCGGGCCTGCGCGCGCGCAGCGTGGTGGCCGGCGCCGAGACCGGGGTCGAGCTGGGTGACCAGCTGGCCAGGGCGCTCGGCGTGCCCGGCAACGACCCGGCGACGACCCGGTGCCGCCGCGACAAGCACCACATGGCACGCGCCGCGGCGGCCGGGGGCGTCGCCGTCATCCCGCACCTGAGCACCGCCTCCCGCGACGAGGCGGCGGAGTGGCTGCGCGCGGGGGGCTGGCTCGGCGACGCCGTCGTCAAGCCCCGAGCCAGTTCCGGCAGCTTCGGCTTCCTGCGGTGCCGCTCCGAGGCGGACCTCGACACCGCGTTCAAGAGCTGGCTGGGCGCACCTGACGTGTTCGGCGACCCGATCGGGGAACTGCTCGTCCAGCCGTTCATGACCGGCGACGAGTACGCCGTCAACACCGTGTCGGCGGGGGGCGGGTACGTCGTCTCGGACATCTGGCACACCAGGAAGCGGCACGAGGGCGGTACGGCGCTCTACGACCTGGAACGGCTCGTCGATCCGCGCGATGCCGTCTTCGACCAGCTGCACGGCTTCGTCGGGACCGTGCTCGACGCCCTGGACATCCGCGAGGGGACGGCGCACACGGAGGTCATGATGATCGCCGGTGAGCCGGTGCTCGTCGAGACCGGCGCCCGGTTCATGGGCTCGATCGACATCTCGCAACTGACCGAGGCGACGGGCACCAACGCGGTGCAGTTGGTGGCCGAGACGATCGTGGCCCCGGACCGCTTCGCCGCCCGGGTCCGCGAGGGCTGGCGTCCCGTGCTCCGCCGGCACGCCGCCATGGTGCAGTTGCTGTCCCGCCACTCGGGGACCCTCGCCGGCTACGATCTGCGCCTGCTGCGCGGGCTGCCGTCCTTCCACACCGTCGACACCTACCTGGAGACCGGCGACCCGTTGCAGGTCACCGTCAACTCGTACACGACCCCGGGCCTGGTCTTCCTGGTCCACGAGAGCCCGGAGACGATCTCGGATGACTACCGCCAGCTACGCGAACTGGAGGCAGCGGGTGCCCTGTTCCTGTCGGCCTGACCAGCGCACGCCACGGCTGACCGTCGGCGGCACCGCACGCGCCCGCCGGCGGGCCGCCGCCACGCGGGAGGCAGCCGCATGAGCGCGCCGCACCGGTCGGCGTCGCAGGACCCGGCGACGGACTACCTGCGGGCGATACGCGACGGTGAGCTGCCGCCGGATCTGCCGGCGCGCACCGCCGGACGGGTGCTGGGGCCCGACATCGAGGCACAGAGCTTCCACCGGGTGATGTTCGTCGACGAGCGGGAGCTCACGTCGTTCTACGCCGACTTCACGGTGCTGCTCGACGTCGTGGGGCGGCTGCCGCACCTGCTCGCGGGTGGCAGCACGGCCGCGTTCGGCGCGCTGACCGACGTGCCGGAGGTGCTGCGCCCGCTGTTGGCCGGAACCGACCTGCCCGCCCTGGTGCCGTACGGCCGCGCCGACCTGATCCACGACGGGACCGGCTTCAAGGTCCTGGAGCTGGGCCTGAGCCCCGCCGTCGGCGGTGCCGAACGCACCGCCTGGCTCCCCGCCGTCATGGCGGAGCCGGCCTTCCGGCCCTTCGCCGAGCGGCACGGACTGCGACACCTCGACCCCATCACCGCCCTGCTCGACCTGCTGCGCACGGTGGAGACCACGCGTACGGGGCACGACGCCGAGGCGCCCGGGCAGGCGGAGGTGCTGATGGTCGAGGCGACCGGCGCCCTCGCGGAGTGGGCCGGCGACTGGCGTCCCCTGGGCGAGTGCCTGGAGGCGTACTCCGATCGTCCGCTGCGGACCCGCCTGGCGGAGGTCGCGGACCTGCACGAGCCGGACGGCAGCGTCGCCGGCCACGTCGCCGGGGTGACCCACCTGCTGCGGTTGTTCAACCTGACGGAACTCGCGGAGGAGCCGGACCCCGTGGCGGCCTGGCAGCGGCTGCATCCGGAGCCGGGCTCCGCCCTGCCGCCGATGGCCACCTCGCCGGTGCACGACATGTACAACAGCAAGGCGTGCCTCGCCCTGGTGTGGCTCCCCGAGGTGCAGGACGCGCTGACCGACGGCGAACGCGCCGCGTTGCGGCGCGTCCTTCCCGAGACGACCCACGTCGACACGGCCACCGACCTGACCGGCTTCGTCGGCGACCGGGCGGACACCATCCTGAAACCCACCACCCTGGCCCGTGGCGAGGGCACGGTGGCCGGCTGGACGGTCGACGACGAGACGTGGCGGGCGGCGCTCGCCGCGGCGGCCGAGAGCGGTCGCCACATCCTGCAACGGAGGGTCGTCCAGCGGGCGGAGCCGGGCTTCGACACCGACGGCGTCACGGAACGGGACTGGTACGCGGTGTGGGGGATGCACTACGGGCCCGGTGGGCACACCGGCTTCACCTGCCGCCTGACCACGGTGCCGGGGACCGTGGTCCGAGGCATCTCGAACGTCCTGCTGGCACCGGTGCTGCTGCACCCGGGGGCCTGAACATCGCCGCCGGTCACGGGTAGGAGATCACCCTGAAGAAGAACTTCCGCCTGCTGTGGAGCGCCGAGACCGTCAGCCAGTTCGGCTTCGAGGTGGCGACGGTCGTCATTCCGCTGTTCGCCGTGAAGACCCTGAACGCCACACCGGCACAGGTCGGTTTCCTGGTGACCTGCGAGTTCCTGGGCTTCCTGCTCCTCGGACTACCGGCCGGCGCGTGGATCGACCGCCGGCGCGGGGAACGGGTCCTGGTGTTTTCCAGCCTGGGCCGTACGGCCGTCTTCGGGGTCGTCGCGGCACTGGCGCTGGCCGGCAACCTCACCATGCCCGCGCTGTACGCGTTGATGTTCGCGGGGAGCCTGTGCACGGTCTTCCTGGGGATCTCCTACCAGAGCGTCCTGCCGCGGATCGTCGACCGGCAGCTGCTGCCCGGCGCCAACTCGCGGGTGGAGTTCACCCTCTCGCTGGCGGAGATCACCGGCCCCGCCATCGCCGGCTTCCTGTTGGCGCTGGCCACGTCGTCGTACGTCCTCGGCGCGGCGGCCGTCTGCTTCGGCATCGCCACCGTGCTGCTCAGCCGGATCCGGGTGACCGGGGCGGCGGCGGCCCCGCCGGCACGCAACACCACGCTGGTCCGGGACGTGCGCGACGGCATCAGGTACGTGCTGCGGGTGCCGATGTTCCGGGTGATGGCGATCCGCAGCTCGACGTACAACTTCTGCAACATCGCGACCACCACCATGTTCCTGCTGCTGCTGGCGTCGGTGCTGCGGCTGCCGTCGGCGTACATCGGGATCATCTTCTCCGGCGCCGGTGCCGGCGCGACCCTCGGCGCGCTCTCGGCGGTCCGGCTGTCCCGGCGCTTCGGCGTCGGGCCGACGGTCCTCGGCGCGTGCGTGCTGGCGGGGATCGCCTCGATTCCGCTGCCGTTCGCGCGCAGCGGTGGCTGGCTGATCGTCGCCGGCATCGGCTACGGCATCGCCTCGGGATGCATCGTCGTCTCCAACATCCTGCAACTGTCGGTCCGGCAGGCCCTGTGCGCGCCGGGCATGCAGGCGCGGTTGAGCGCGACGATGCGGTTCCTGGTCTGGGGCGTGATCCCGCTGGGCGCGTCGGTCGCCGGGCTGGTCGCGAACGTGATCGGCGTCCGCCAGACCCTCGCGCTCGCGGTCGCGGGCGAACTCGTCTCCATCGTCCCGCTGTACTTCTCGCCGCTGCGTCGGGTGGTGGAGATGCCCACCGAGCCCGAGTCCGAGCCCGAGCCGGCCCCGGAGCCGCCGCCCGGAGGGGCGGCGGCCGACGGGGCGCGGCCGGAGGCACGGCAGCTCAGCGACTGAGCCGGGCGACCTCGTCGTCGTCCAGCGTGATGACGCCGGCGAGGTACTGGCGCGTCGACCCGCCCAGGATGACCCGGTCGCCGCGCAGCTCGCAGTTGGCGTGGATGGTCAGCGTCTTGCCGAGCCGGGGAGAGAACTGCCGGGAGGTCAGGCTGGTCCTGCCCAGCGCCTCCGCCCAGTAGGGGATCAGCATGCAGTGGGCCGACCCGGTGAACTGGTCCTCCGGGATCGACTGCTTGGGGCCGAAGAAGCGGGCGACGAAGTCGGAGGAGATGCCGGGGGCCGTCACGACCACCGCGCGCCGGTCGAGGGTCCCGAGCATCCGCTGGTCGGGTTCGATCGCGCGCAGGTCCTCCTCGTTGTCGTAGACCGCCATGTAGTCCATGCCCCCGTAGACCGCGGTGGGCGTGATCGACAGCCCGGCGAGCAGGGCCTCCGGCGGGTCGACCCGCTCGCGCGGCAACGCGGGGAAGGACATCACGAACTGTCCCTCCGGGGTACGGCTGACGACGAGGGGACCCGTGTTGGAGTGGAAGGTGACCTCGTCCCACTCGGGCCGCAGGTGGTTCAGCACCACGTGGGCCGCGGCGAGCGTGGCGTGCCCGCACAGGTCGACCTCCATCGACGGCGTGAACCAGCGCAGCGCGAAGCTGTCGCCCCGGTCGATGATGAACGCGGTCTCCGCGAGGTTGTTCTCCAGGCCGATCGCCTGCATCACCTCGTCGCTGAGCCACTCGTCCAGAGGGCAGACCGCGGCCGGATTGCCGAAGAACACCCGATCGGTGAACGCGTCGACCTGGTACAGGGGAATTTCCATCGTGCCTCCAACTGGTGTCAGTGTCGTTCGCGGGCCGCCGGCCCGATCGCCCGCACGCGCTCGATGAGCTGTCGCCGTTCGTCGGCGTCCATGGGGATGGCCCAGCCGCTGGCCGCCGACTGGTGGATGTTGACCACGGCCGAGCCCCGGTCGGCGCGGATGTTCATGCCGGAGCACTCGCCGCCGAGCACGTAGAGCCCGAGCACCACGTGGTGGGGCACCGGCTCGGCATCGGCCTCGGGGGCGAACCGGCACTCGGCGAGCTGCACGCGGCGCTGGGCGAGCCAGCCGTCGGGGCCGCGTTCGGCCAGCCGGGCGGCGATCGTGTCCGCGTCGTGGTCGGCGCCGAGCAGGACGTCGTGCCCGCCGGACGAGTGCCCGAACTTGAACACGTACTCGGCGCGGTCCGCCAGCAGGCGGTCACGGTTCTCCGGGGTCACCGAGACGGTGTGGGGCACGTACCGGGCGACCATGTCGCGCACGCCTTCGGGCAGCAGGCTGGCGAAGCGCTCCTCCCAGAGCATCGCCAACCAGCGCTTGTGCGTGCGGATCTCGGCCTCGAAGAGGTTGATCACGGAGGCGCCGCTGCCGACCAGCCGGGTGATGAAGTCGTAGTCGTCGTCCATGTCCTCGTGCATGAAGCCGCGATAGACCAGGGTGCGCTTTCCGGCTGCCGGATCGAGCCACCGCTCCGGATAGTCGGCGTGGAAGACCAGCTCGACCGGCACGTCGGGCAGGCGCCGGCGCAGCGTCTCGGTCAGCAACTCGAAGCCGAAGTAGCCGACCCCGATGCGGCTCGACCAGTCACACACCACCACCCGGTCGAAACTGCCCTGGTGGAAAGCCCTGATGACGACGTCCGCGATCTGTTCCTCAGGCCGCGGCGTGCCGGCGAGCCACGGAATGTCGACCGCCTCACCCATCACCTGATAGCAGTCGTGGAACTCGAATCCGGAAATCGACGAGTCGATGTTGAATTCACAGAACTGATATCCGGACGGAGTCGGCAGGACGTCGACACGGGCGAAGACCTGCTCGACGGAATCCAGTTGTTCCCAATTGACGAAGGGCGCGATCTCGGCGGGCAGGCCGAATTCCGTCAACAGTTTCTCGGGAGGCCCCGACCGGAGGAACTCGCGGATCACCGCCGTCTGCGCCTCGATCATGGCGCAGGCCGCCTCCGCCATCCGGTCGAACTCGTCCCGGTCGATGACCAGCGGATAGGGGATGAACCGCATCCGGGTGGCACCGAGATCGTCCATGAAGCGCCGTACCGACGGCGCTGCCGCGACGAGCGCGGACCGCGCCGGCTCGGCCTGAAGCGCGGCCACCAGCGGCGCGTTCAATTCCGCGAAATTGCAGTCCGAATTGTCGTGTCGCACCGTGAACCGCACCCCTTCGCCCGACTCGCTATTGAATCGGATGCGAGTGTACGGCACGAGCGGCTTGGCGGGCAGGGGCGAACTCGCGGTATTGATTGCAGACACGGTAAGTGTCGAACATTTCAGGGGTCGACCGGTCCGGGGTCGCCGAGTACAGTGACCGGCCGTCGGCTGGTCCCGCTTCACACGCGACGGCGACGACATCGGCCGTTGCAATCTCGATTTCGTCGCGTGACCCGTGCCGGACACGTGGCGGAGCCATTACGGGGAATCATCACCCCAGACCCGCACCCGGAATCGGCCCGGTACGCATCCGTCACCCTCGTAGAGACAGGACCACCGCCATGACCGCACTCCTGGACGCCGTCGCCGCGGGCGTCACCATCCACGACCTCAGCCAGCCGTTCGAGGAGGGGATGCCCTGCGCGCCGAACCATCCCGGGTTCCGCCTGGCCCTGCTCCGCCGGCACGGCGACGTGGTGCGTGCCGACGGCGGTTCGTCGGCCGGCGAGCTGATCGTCACCGGCGCGCACGTCGGGACGCACGTCGACGCGCTGTCGCACATCTCGCAGGACGGGTTGCTGCACGGTGGCCACGACGCCGCCGAGGCGCAGTCGGGTGGCCGGTTCGGCGTACACGGCGCCGAGACCATTCCGCCGCTCGTCCGGCGGGGGGTGCTGCTGGACGTCGCCGCGGCCCACGAAGTCGACGTCCTTCCCGGCGGGTACGGCGTGACCGCCGACGACCTCGAACGGTGCCTGCGGCGTACCGGTGTGCGGCTGACCGAGGGCGACGTGGCGCTGGTGCGTACCGGCTGGGCCCGGCACTGGTCGGACCCGGCGGCCTACCTGGGTCTCGACACGGGGGTGCCCGGCGTCGACCCCTCCGGCGCGGGCTGGCTCGCGGAGCACGGGGTCGCCCTGACGGGCGCGGACACCACCGCCTACGAGCAGATCCCTGCCGGCGCCGGGTTCCGGGTGCTACCGGTCCACCGCCTGCTGCTGGTGGAGGCGGGCATCTACATCGTCGAGCACCTGCGGCTGGACTCGCTGGCGGAGGCCGGCGTGAGCGAGTTCCTGTTCGTCCTCGCCCCGCTGCCGATCGTCGGAGGCACGGGCTCGCCCGTACGCCCGCTGGCCGTCGTGTGACACGCGCCCGACCGCCTCGCGCCCCCGCCCGTCGTCGCTCGGGCACGTAGTCTCGCCCGGTGCTCGAGATGCCTCTCACCGCTCGTCAGTGGCGTCGCCGCGCGACGATCGCCGCCGCCGTCGCCTTCGCGATCGCCTGCATCGGCGCGCCGGTCAGGCAGGCGGTGACGAGGGCGATCGAGGCGGGGCGGGGCGAGAAGACGCCCGCTGCGGCGGCCGAGGCGTACCTCCTGGCGGTCTTCCAGCCGGACGAGAACCCCGACATCAACCGGTGCCTGTGCGGCGACAATCAGGACGAGTTGTTTCGGCAGGCTCGCGACCTGCGTAAACAGGTCGAGTCGCAGGTCACGTTCGACGTGCGGGTCGAGACGACCAACTGGCAGACCGACCCGGACGGCACGGTCTCGACGATGGTGGACCTCCGGTTCACGGAGGTCGACTCCACGGGGAGCGTCACCTTCACCGGCGCCACCCACCGGTGGCGCTTCCACACCACGGAGGAGAAGGGCCTCGGCGGCGGCTGGAAGGTCTGTCGCGTCGACGCGCCGCCGCTGTGCGGCACCTACCTCCGCTGCTGACGACACCTGGTTGCCCAGGCTCTCTGCTGCTCAGGAAGCGGAGGGTGTGGGATTCGAACCCACGAAGACATCGCTGCCTTACCGGTTTTCAAGACCAGCGCCATCGGCCACTAGGCGAACCCTCCCGGGCCGCGCGCCCAAGGGGTGCGCGACGTGCCTAGTCTGCCACGGACCCGCTGCGGGCGAGCGGGCACCGCACCCGCGCTGGCATGATCGACGGCGTGTGGGAGAACCCGTCGGTGGTGCTGATCAGCGGAATCATGGCCGCCGGAAAGTCCACTGTGGCCGAGGCGCTGGCCCGGCGGCTGCCCCGCGCGGTGCACCTGCGCGGCGACGTCTTCCGGCGGATGGTGGTCAGCGGCCGTGAGGAGATGACCGCCGAGCCGTCGCCGGAGGCGTGGCGGCAGTTGCGACTGCGCTACGACCTCGCCGCGTCGGCGGCGGACCGGTACGCCGCCGCCGGCTTCACCGTGCTGCTCCAGGACGTGGTCCTCGGCGCGGAGCTGCCGGCGATGGTCGACCGGATCCGGCACCGGCCGCTGGCGGTCGTGGTGCTCGCGCCGAGCCCCGAGGCCGTCGCCGCCCGCGAGGAGGCGCGGGAGAAGAAGGGGTACGGGGACTGGCCGGTCGCCGACCTGGACGCGGACTTCCGGGCGCAGACGCCCCGGATCGGGCTCTGGCTGGACACCTCGGCGCTGACCCCGGCGCGGACGGTGGACGAGATCCTGGCCCGGGCGTGGACCGACGGGCGGATGGGGTAGACACGGAACATGCGCGCGATGACTGTCCCGGAGCCCGGCGGACCCGACGCACTGGTCTGGAGCGAGGTGCCCGATCCCGAGCCCGGCCCGGGCGAGGTGGTCGTCGACGTGCGGGCCAGCGCGGTCAACCGGGCCGACCTGCTGCAACGGCAGGGGCACTACCCGCCGCCGCCGGGCGCGCCCGCGTACCCCGGGCTGGAGTGCTCCGGGGTGATCAGCGCGATCGGTCCCGACGTGGCCGGCTGGGAGGTGGGCCGGGAGGTCTGCGCGCTGCTGGCCGGCGGCGGCTACGCGGAGCGGGTCGCGGTGCCGGCCGGGCAGCTCCTGCCCGTGCCGGCCGGCGTCGACGTGGTCGACGCGGCGGCGCTGCCCGAGGTCGCCTGCACGGTCTGGTCGAACGTGGTGCAGGTGGCCCGGCTCGGCAGGGGCGAGACGCTGCTGCTGCACGGCGGCGGCAGCGGGATCGGCACCTTCGCGATCCAGCTCGCGGTGGCGTTGGGCGCGACCGTGGCGGTCACCGCCCGCGCCGCGAAGCACGAGCGGCTGCGTGAGCTGGGGGCGGCGCACACGATCGACTACCGGGAGCAGGACTTCGTCGAGGAGGTCCGGCGGGTCACCGACGGCCGGGGCGCCGACGTCATCCTCGACATCATGGGCGCCGCCTACCTGCCCCGGAACGTGGCGGCGCTGGCCACGGGCGGCCGGCTGGTGGTGATCGGCATGCAGGGCGGCCGCAAGGGCGAGCTGGATCTCTCGGCGCTGCTGGCCAAGCGGGGCACGATCGCGGCCACCGCGCTGCGGTCCCGGCCGCTGGAGGAGAAGGCGGAGATCGTGCGCGGCGTCCGCGAGCAGGTGTGGCCGCTAATCGAGTCGGGGGCGGTCCGGCCGGTCGTGGACCGGCGGGTGCCGATGGCCGAGGCGGCCCAGGCGCACCGGCTGGTCGAGTCCAACGACCACGTCGGCAAGGTGCTGCTCACGACCGGCTGACGCGCGGTCCGCCCCGGCGGGGACGGGCTTGGCCCGGCGGGTCAGGGTGTCGGCGTCGGATCCGCGACCTCGCGGGGAAGCACGAGGCGGGCGCCAGGGCCCTCGCCGGCGAGCGAGTCGCCAGGGTTGTTGAGCATGCAGCGTTGCAGGGACAGGCAGCCGCAGCCGATGCAGCCGTCGAGGTCGTCGCGGAGCTTCGTCATCAGCCGGATCTTCTCGTTCAGCCGCTCCCGCCAGGTCGCGGAGAGCCGCGCCCAGTCCTCCGCGCTGGGCGTGCGGGACGCGGGCAGGGAGTCCAGCGCCTCCCGGATCTCCTCCAGCGAGATGCCGACCTGCTGGGAGATCCGGACGAACGCCACCCGGCGCAGTTCGGTGCGGGCGTAGCGGCGCTGGTTGCCGCCCGTCCGCTCCGCCCGGATCAGCCCGAGCCGCTCGTAGTAGCGCAGCGCCGAGGGCGCGACGCCGCTGCGGGTGGAGAGCTGGCCGATGGTCAGAGACTCGTGCATCACGTCGCCTTGAGTTGAAGTGGGCTTCAACTTGCAGGCTAGCGGCATGACCACGACCACCGCCAGCGCGGGTCCGGCCCCGACCGCCGCGCCACCCCGTGACCCCACCTGTCTCTTA
>NZ_WAAS01000037.1:0-38180 GCF_008806585.1 Micromonospora sp. AMSO12t | reverse complement strand
GGATCGTTGCGCAGGATCCGCTGTTCCAGGTCGCGCAGGGACTCGCTGGGCTCGATGCCCAGCTCGTCGACCAGCAACCGCCGCAGGTCGCGGTACGCGCCCAGGGCGACCGCCTGCTGGCCGTCGCGGTACAGGGCGGTCATCAGGTGGGCGTGCAGGCGCTCCCGCAGGGGATGCTGGCTGACGAGCACCTTGAGTTCCGGCAGCAGCATGCCGTGCCGGCCCAGCTCCAGCTCGGCGCCGATGCGGGCCTCGACCGTCGCGATCCGGGTCTCCTCCAGGCGGGCCACCTCGGCCATCACCAGCGGGGTCGGCCGGACGTCGGCCAGCGGGGCGCCGCGCCACAGCGCCAGCGCCCCGTCGAACCCCTCGACGGCGGCGTCCGGCAGGCCGGCCGCGAGATCGGCGTGGGCCTGCCTGATCAGCCGCTCGCACTCGCCGATGTCGATCGTCTCCGCGGCGACCACCAGGCGGTAGCCGGGACTGCGGGTGGTCAGGACGCGGCCGTCGCGGTCGTTCAGGGCGCGGCGCAGCCGCCACGCGTACCCGGCGACGAGGCCGCTGGCCGAGGCCGGCGGGTTGTCGTCCCAGAGTTCGGCCACCAGTTGTTCGAGCGACACCACCTGATCGGCCTTGAGCAGCAGCATCGCCAGCAACGCGCGCTGTTTCGCCGAGCCGATCCCCCGCCACTGGACGCCGTCGTGGAACTCCACCGGCCCCATCAACCGGAAACGCAGGCGGGCGGGTGGTGCTTGCCGCGGGATGGGCATCTCTGCTCTCGATTCGTGAGCGTGGTGGGAGTCGGCGCCGCTCAGACCAGTCCGACGTCCGCTGCCAGCCGCCGGCGGTCGACCTTGCCGTTGGCGTTGACCGGGAAGAACTCGACCCGGTGGTACCGCGCCGGCGCCATGTAGGGCGGCAGGTGGTCGGCCACCAGTTCCGCCAGGGCCGCCTCCGCCACGGTGTCGCAGGTGTAGAGCGCGTGCAGCTCGACCGCTCCGGCACCGGGCAGCGCCAGGACGACGACGTCGTGCACCCCCGGGTGCCGGCGCAGGACGGACTCGATCTCGCCCAGCTCGATGCGGTAGCCGTGGATCTTGACCTGGTCGTCGAGCCGCCCCAGGTGGACCAGCTCGCCGTCCTCCCGGCGGACCCGGTCCCCCGTCCGGTACCAGCTCGCCGGGCCGGGCGGGCCGTCGACCGGCGTCGACTGGCGGCCGTCGTGGTCGACGAACCGGCCGGGGTTCTGCGCGGGGTCGAGGTAGCCGTCGAACCGCTGGCCGCCCCGCACGCAGAGCTCGCCGTCGTCCCCGGCGGCCCCGTCGGCCGCCAGCAGGACCCCCTCCAGGTGCGGATGGATCCGCCCGATCGGCACGGTGTCGTTGCTGGTGCGGGGCCACCGCGCCGGATCGGCGGGAAGCTGGTAGCGGGTGCAGGTGACGGTGAGTTCGGTGGGCCCGTACAGGTTCTCCAGGGTGCTGCCCGGCGCGGCGTCCGCCCACGCCCGCGCCTGGGCCAGGGTGAGCTGCTCACCGGCGAAGAGGCTCCACCGCAGGCCCGGCATGCTGCCGGGACGCAGGGTGCGCAGGCGGCGGGCCAGGGAGATCACCGACGGTACGGAGAACCAGTGGGTGATCTGGTTGTCGTTCACGTAGCGGACGGGGGCCAGGGTGTCGCCGGGCGCGGCGACCACCAGCAGCGCGCCGGACGACCAGGCGACGAACATGTCGAACACCGACGGGTCGAAGGTCAGCTCGAAGGTCTGCGACAGCCGCGACCCCGGCCCCACCTGGTAGGCCTGCACGCAGTGCGCGAGGTAGGGGGCGAGGTTGCGGTGCCGGATCGGCACCCCCTTGGGCGTGCCGGTGGATCCGGAGGTGAACAGGGTGTACGCGACGTCGTCGGGGCCGCCGGCGTACGCGTCGGTCCACCGCTCGGCCGGCACGTCGTACCAGCGCTGCTGCGGGGTGTCGGGCAGGTGCAGGACGCCGACCGGCCCGGCCGCCTCGTCGGCCACCCGGCCGCCCGCGTCGTCGGCGAGCAGGGCGTCCACCCCGGCGTGGGCGCAGGTCCGCCGGATCCGTTCCGCCGGCGCGTCGGGGCCGAGCGGCACGACGGCCGCGGCCAGCCGCAGCGTGGCGAGATAGCCGACGTACGCCGCGAGGCTGCGCGACGCGCAGAGCCCGACGACCCGGGGCGGGCGGCCGTGCAGGGCGACCAGCCGGGTGGCCAGCCGCTCGACCCGGTCCAGGAGTTCGGCGTACGTCAGCTCGTGCCCGGCGACGCGCAGCGCCGGGGCGTCGGGATGGCGGCGGACCGTGTCGGTGAACCCCTGGAAGAGCGTCGGGTCGTCCGCGCTCACCGGGAGCCGCCGGTGGTCGCCGCCTCCGGCAGGTCCCCACCGTCGTCGGCGGTGCCGCTGTCGTCCGGGTCGCCGGACGCCGGGGCGGCGGCCGGGCCGTCGACCTCAGCCATGCGCTCCCGGGTGACCACCTTGAAGAACGGGTAGATCAGCAGTACGCAGAGCACCGCGAAGAAGCCGAACGCCACCTGGTAGGAGAAGAACTCGGCGAGGATGCCGGCGAGGATCGCGGCGACCGGGGTCATGCCCCAGGCCACGAGGCGGCTCGCGGCGCTGAACCGACCGAGCATGTCGGCCGGCACCAGGGACTGCGTGATGAACCGGGAGTTGACCGTCCACATCGTGCCGCCGGCGCCGGCGAGGAACGCCGCGGCGCCGATGGCCCAGGCGCTGGACGGCGCGGCGGGCAGCAGCGCCGGGGCCGCGACGAGGGCGAAGGCGCCGACGATGTCAGTGAACATGGACCAGCGTCGGCCGATCCACCGGTTGACCGGCCCGACGATGACGGTGCCGATCACCCCGCCCGCGCCGAGGCCGGTGAGCAGGAAGCCGTACTGCCGTTCGTCGAGGCCGAGCGGGCCGCCGACGGCGTAGACCGGGATGAGGGCGAGCCACGCCGCCCAGCAGCCGGCCATGATCGCGATGAGCAGCGCCATCGTCCGGAGCAGCCGGTGCTGCCAGAGGAACCGGAGGCCCTCGCGGATGTCCTCGTTGACCGAGCGCTTGCGCTCGGGGGCCGCGACCTTGAAGTTGCCGACCAGCAAGAGCAGCAGGATCGCGCCGGCCACGTAGGCGAACCCGGTGACGCTGAGCGCGAGCCCGAACCCGACCGCCACCAGGAAGCCGCCGATCGGCTGCCCGGCGAAGCCGTTGAACAGGTATTCCAGGGCCGTGATCCGCGCGTTGGCGGTCTCCCAGCGGTGTTTCGGCACGGCCGACGGGACGATGGAGACTCCGGCGATCCCGGCCACCACGTCGGCCAGGCCGATGACCAGGGCGGCGGCGTAGATCAGCGCCAGGGTGGGGCTCGCGGCGAGCACGGCGACGAGGAGCGCGCCGACGGCGACCATCCGGGCGATCTCGGCGCCCATCAGCAGGGCCCGCCGGTCCATCCGGTCGACGAAGACGCCGACGTGCAGCGCGGCCACCAACCACGGCAGGCTCATGATGGCCGCGACGGCGGTGACGACGACGGGTGATCGACTGATCTGGGCGGCGAGCAGCGGGAGGGCGATCCGGGCCACCGCGTCGGCGATGTTGGTAGTGCCCGTGAAGATGACCAGAATCCATTCGTTTCGCCTGGCTCCGGGCGGATCCGCCTGCGCTGTGGTTTGAGCTGTGGCCACGACAATCCCTCGCACGGTCTTGAATTGGGAGAAGTGAATCAGAACTCCGCCGCGGAGTTCGCACAGCACCCGGACAAACGATAAGGGACCATTTACCCGACCGTGCTTGCCAATTAGCTGACACGCAATGCCGGGCGGGTCGGGGACCGATCCCGCACTTCCGCCCCGGCCATCGCCGGCAATTCCGATCGGACCGGTCGCCGGGGCTGAACGGAGTCGCAGGTCATCGGGGTCCGCGCGTTGACAGGGTGGTCGTACGGGTATCGGCAGGCGGCTCCAACAATCGCGGAAAGTCCTTTTCGCACCTTATGGGAATACTCTGCGTTGCGCTGGTTGCACCATAGGTCATCCGGGGGAACGTGTCCATCCTCACGTCAGTGCGTCGGCCGGCCCTTCCGGCGGCGGCCACGGCAGCCCACCGGGGACCCGAATAATACGTACGGGGGTTTCTGTCGCCCGGTGCCGCATCTGAGGCGATTACGGCGGCATTGCCGCCCCGCCGGGCCCCGCCTCCAGGCTCGCGCCACTGGCCAGCGCCCCTTTTACGCCGCCTCCGCCCGGTACCGGACGGGCTCCGGGATGCCACCCGAATCAGCGACCAACGACATTCCATCCCGGGAACATCGAGAGAACATCGGCGCCGGGATGCTCGGACCCGTAGAACTTTCAAGCGCAAATTCAGTCGACCCCCACCTCGATCGGCGGCCCGGCTCCTCGCCCGGTTTCCGATCAATGCGGCGCGGCCGACCTCAGGTGAACGGGAAGCAGGGATGACGACTCCAGCTGACCTCGACACGACGATCGCGAAGTACGCGTCGGTGGCCTTCGACGACTCGACCCCCCTGCTGGAGGCCGGCCTCGAATCGCTGTCCCTGCTGCGGCTCGCCGTCGAGCTGGCCGACGACGACGACGCGGAGATCGACGCCACCCGCCTGGTGGACCTCCGCACCGTCGGTGACCTCAAGCAGTGGCTACGCGAGCTGAGCGCCGTGGGCGCCGAGACCGGGGGCGCACGGTGACCACGACGGCCGGGACGGAACCCGCGACGGACACCGGGCCGGTGCGACTGCCGATCACCGAGTCGCAGAAGGGGCTGCTGGTCGTCAACGAACGCTCGCCCGGCCGCGCCGTCTACAACCAGCTCGTCCGCTTCGACATCGACCCGTCGATCCCCGACGAGACGATCGAACGCGCGCTGGCCACGGTGGTCGCCGTCCAGCCGGCGATGCGCCAGGTCTTCGGGCTGCTCCCGGAGATGCACGCGCGGCTCACCCCGCCGCCGGGTCCGGAGGACTTCCCGCTCGAACGGGTCACGGCTCGGCTGCGCGACTTCGAGGAGGCCGTCGGCGCGGCGCAGCGGCGGATCGGCCGACCCGAGTTCGACCTGGCCAATGGCCCCGCGTACCGCTTCGCCGTCGTCCGCTGCGTCGACGAGCCCCGGGTGGCCGTCCTCCTCTGCGACCACCACATCATCCTCGACGGCGTGTCGATGGGGCCCCTGGTGCGGGACCTCCAGGAGGCACTGTCCGGCCGCCTCGCCGGGGCGGAGGTCGAGCAGCGGCGCGCCGCCCGCGAGAAGGCCTTCGTCAAGGAGCTGGCGGCGCAGAACCGCACCGCCACCTCCGACCGCGTCGTCGACCGGTCCCGGGAGTGGGCGGCCCGGTTGCGGGAGGTCCCGCCCCTGGTGCTGGCCCCCCTGCCCGGCCGCGCCGCGCAGACGGAGTTCACCGGCGACCGGGTCAGCTGGTACCTCAGCCAGGCCGAGACGGCCGCGCTGTCGGAGACCTGCCGGCGGCTGGAGATCTCCCCCTTCGTCTTCTTCTCCGGCATCTACGGCACCGTGCTGGCCCGGCACGGCAACGTGTCCAGCGTCCTGGTCGGCAGCCCGTTCATGGCCCGCCGCACGATCGGCGCCTTCGACCTGGGCGGCTTCTTCGTCAACACACTGCCGGTCACCGTCGACGTGGAGTGGAGCCGCACCGTCGACGAGCATCTCGGCAAGGTGGTCCGGGAGTCCATCGACTTCTGCCGCGCGAACGTCGACGTCACCTTCAACCGGCTCGTCGCCGACGTACGGCCCGACCGATCCAGCAACCGCAACCCGCTGTTCTCGGCGATGCTCGCCATGCAGGACACCTTCACACCCGAACCGGGCGGGGCCGTGCTGCGGGTCCTGGAGCCCGGCAACGGCACCGCCAAGTTCGACCTCTGGCTGGGCGCCACCCCCGTCGACGGCCGCTGGCTGCTCGAACTCGAGTACGACCGGCAGCTCATCGCACCCGTCGTCGCCGACGGGCTGCTCACCTCGCTGCGCGACGCCGTACGCGGAACGGTCCGGGACGGCTCGCAACGGCTCGGTGACCTCTTCGCCGACGCCTCCGTCGCGGCCAGCGTCCGCTCCGACGGCTGGACCAGCCCGCTGACCGGCGACACGCCGTGGGACTGGGTGACGGCGGCGGCCCGGCAGCGACCCGACGCCCCCGCGATCGAGGACCCGACCCGCCGGCTCGACTACCGCCAGTTGCTGGCCGAGGCCGAGCGGATCAGCGCCGGGCTCGCCGCGCACGGCGTGGGCCCCCGGGCCGTGGTGGGCCTCGCCGCGACGACGCTCTGCGACACGGTGACCGCCATCCTGGCCATCCTCCGCCGGGGCGCGGCGTACCTCCCCCTGGATCCGGGCCTGCCCGCCGAGCGGCTGGAGTACATGGTCCGGCGGGCCGGCTGCGAGTTCGTCGTCGGCGAGGCCCTGGTGCCGGACGTGCCCACGGTCGCGGTGGCGGACCTGGCCGCCACGACGGAGCCGGTGCCCGACCCGCTGGCCGATCCCGACGCCCCGATCTACGTGATGTACACGTCGGGCTCCACCGGGCAGCCCAAGGGCGTCCAGATGGGACACCGCCCCCTGGCCAACCTCACCAGCTGGCAGATCGCGGCCCTCGGCATGGACGCCGAGACCCGCTTCCTCCAGTACGCCCCGCTCGGCTTCGACGTCTCCTTCCAGGAGATCCTGCCGACCCTGGCGGCGGGCGGGACGGTGGTCTCCCGCGAGCCGGCCGACCGGCGGATGTTCACCGCCGTCCTCAGCCGGATCGCCAGGACCGAGGTGACCCACGTCTACCTGCCGGTCGCGGCGCTGCGACCCCTGGTGCAGACCGCCGCGAGCCGGGGCACCCGGTTGCCCGCGCTGCGCTACCTGTGCGTCTCCGGCGAGCAGCTCATCGTCGACGACGAGATCCGCGACTTCTTCCTCGCCCACCCGCACTGCACCCTGGTCAACCTGTACGGCCCCACCGAGACCCACGCGGTCACCTCGCACCGGCTGTCGTACCGGGACGCGGTCTGGCCGACCCACGTGCCGATCGGCCAGCCGTACCCGCAGGTGAGCGCGTACGTGGTCGACGCCACCGGCCACCTCGCCCCGCCCGGCGTCGCCGGCGAGCTGCTCCTGGGCGGGGACTGCCCCGCCGACGGCTACATCAACGACCCGGAGATCACGGCCGAACGGTTCGTGCCCGACCGGTTCTCCGGTGCGCCCGACGCGACCATGTACCGCACCGGGGACCTCGTGGTCCGCGACGACCGGGGCGACCTGGTCTTCCTGGGCCGGATGGACACCCAGGTCAAGATCCGGGGGTACCGGATCGAGCTGGGCGAGATCGAGGCGGTCGCGAACCAGGTCGACGGCGTCCGACAGTCGGTGGCCGTGGTCCGGGGCTCCGGGTCCGACCGGGAACTCGGGCTGTTCGTCCGTCCCGACGCGGACTCGACCGTCGACCCGGAACAGGTCCGCCAACGGCTGACCACGGCGCTGCCGGTCTACATGCGTCCCCTGTGGATCTTTTCGGTCGACCGGGTCCCGACCACGCCGACCGGCAAGACCGACCGCGACGCCCTGCTGCGGCTCGCCGACGAGCTGCTGGTCGAGCAGCAGAGCGCCGACACCGCCGAGGTCGCGTACGCCGACGACCTGGAGCGGGAGCTGGCCGGGCTGTGGGGCGGGGTGCTCGACGTCGAGGGCATCCGGCCGGACCGCCCGCTCATCGAGTACGGCGCCCACTCGCTGAACATCTTCACCACCCTCGCCGAGGTGCAGGAGCGCTACGGGGTGGCGGTGCCGCTTGTCGACTTCTTCGCCGCGCCCACCGTGGCCACCCTGGCGGGGCTCGTCCGCGCGGGGCGGGGCGGCGACGATGCGGCGGTGACGCCGTGACGACCAGGCTGCCCGGCCGGCTGGTCCCCCTGCTGCGGCGGGGCGCCCGACCGGCGTGCGTACTGCTGCCGGGCGCCGGCGGCGGGCTGCACCCCTACCTGCGGCTCGCCGCGGCCATCGGCAAGACCCACAACGTCGCGGCGGTACGCGCGGCCGGCCTGCTGCCCGACGAGGAGCCGGAACTCAGCATCGCCGAGATGGCCGACGCGGCGGCGCAGGCGCTGGACGCGGACGGCACGGTCCCGGCGGCCGTCCTCGGCTGGTCCCTCGGCGGCTCGGTCGCCTGGGAGCTGTGCGTCCGGCTGGCCGAGCGGGGGCACCTGCCCGACCTGGTGCTGGTGGACGCGACGCCGCTGCCGCGCCGCGCCACGGCCGAGGAGGACGCCCGGGTCCGCGAGACCGTCGTCGGGATGCTCGGGCCGCGCCCCGCCCCGGCGACCGTCGAGCGGGTCCGGCGGGTCTTCGACACCCAGGTCGCCGCCCTCGCCGACTACCGGGCCGAACGGTCGTACGCCGGCCGGGTGCTGATGCTGATGTGCACCGACGAGGAGTTCGGGTTCCGCGCCGAGGCCGAGGCCCGGTGGCGGGAACTGGCGCCTGAGCTCAGCGCCGGGCGGCTCGACGCGGGGCACTTCGACGTCTTCGACCCCGAGCGCCTGCCGCAGCTCGTCGACGAGGTGACGCCGTTCCTCGGCCGCTCCTCCGGTGCGGTGCTGCGATGAGCCCGCTCGCGGTGGTCAGCGGCGGCACCCGGGGCATCGGGCTCACCTTCAGCCGCCGGCTGGTGAAGCTGGGGCACCGGGTGGTCGCGCCGTACCGGGGTGACGCCGTCGCGGCGGCGTCGGCGGCGGCCGAGCTCGGCGCCGCGTTCCACCCGGTCCGGCTCGACGTCGGCGACGCCGACGCGGTCAACGCCGCCGTGGAGACGGTCCTCGCGGAGCACGGCCCGCCGACCGTGCTCGTCAACAACGCGGGCATCAACATCGACCGGCCGTTCCTGGAGATGTCGACCGAGGACTGGCGGCGGGTGCTCGACACCAACCTCTCCGGGGTCTTCCACCTCACCCGGGCGTTCGCGCCCGCGATGCTGGCGGCCGGGCGCGACGGCGTGATCGTCAACGTGGGGGCCACCACCGGCATCCGTCCCCGCCGCAACGGCGTGAACTACTGCGCCAGCAAGGCCGGCCTGCTCCAGCTCACCAAGTGCCTGGCGCTGGAGCTGGCGCCCCGGATCAGGGTCAACTGCCTGATCCCGGGCATGACCGAGACCGACGAGCTGGTGACCCGGTTCCGGCTGGACGACCCGGCCGCCCGGGCGGCGGTGGTCGCGGACATCCCCCGGGGCCGCATCGGCACCACCGAGGAGATCGCCGACGCCCTGGAGTTCCTCGTCGGGCCGGCGAGTGGATACCTGACCGGGCAGAAGCTGATCGTGGACGGTGGGCAGTTCATGTGGTGACCGATGTGGACGAGATCCTGGACGGCGCGACGCGGGCCTGGGCCGAGCTGCCCCCGCCCGGCGACGGGCGCTACGACCGGTACTGCGCGGCGCTCGCCGACCGGCTCGCCGCCGGCTGGGCCGACGTCCTGGCGGCGAACGCCACCGACGTGGCCCGGGGCACCGAGTCGGGCCTCGGCCCCGAGCTGGTGGACCGCCTGGCGCTCGGCAAGCGCCACCTCGACGCGCTGGTCGACCTGATCGCGCGGACCCGTGCGGCGCTGCCGGCGGTGACCGCGCCGACCGAGGGACACCGGGCCGGCAACGGCGCCACCGTACGCCGGCTGCCCAAGCCGCTCGGCGTGGTTCTGATGATCTTCGAGGCGCGGCCGACGGTGACGGTCGAGGGCGCCCTGCTCCCGGTGGCGGTCGGCAACGTGGCCGTCCTGCGCGGCGGGTCGGAGATCGCGGCCACCAACCGGGCCCTCGCCGTCGTCGTCGGGCAGGCGCTGGCGGACGCGGGACTGCCCGACGGCACCGTACGGATCGTCACCGACCCCGACCGCCGGCTGGTGCGGGCCCTGCTGAAGCGGCACGACGCGGTCGACGTGCTGATCCCCCGGGGCAGCCCGACGCTGATCGACTACTGCCAGACCAGCTCCACCATCCCGGTTATCGCCAGCGGCGGCGGGGTCAACCACCTCTACGTCGACCGCAGCGCCGACCTGGAACTGGCCGCCCGGATCGCGCTCGACAGCAAGCTGGGCGAGCCCACCGCGTGCAACACGCTCGAACTGGTGCTGGCCCACGCCGACGTGGCCGAGGAGCTGACCCGGGCCCTGCTGCGGGCCGGCGCCGGGCTGACCGAGCCGTGGCTGCTGCGGGTCGACCCCCGGCTGACCGCCGCCGTGCCCGCCGGGGCGCCGGTGGCCGAGCTGACCGCCGCCGACGACGGCCGCGAGTTCCTGGAACGCGCGGTCGGCATCCGGCCCGTCGCCGGCCTCGACGAGGCGGCGGCCCACATCCGCCGCTTCGGTTCCCGGCACACCGAGGGCGTGGTGGCCACCGACCCGACGGTCGTGAACGGGTTCCTGGCCAGGGTGGACGCCGCCGCGCTGGTGGTCAACGGCTCCCTGCGCCTGCACGACGGTCCGACGATGGCGCTGGGGCCGGAGCTGTCCATCAGCACGGGCCGGCTGCACGTACGCGGGCCCGTCGACCTGTCCGCCCTGCTGACCTGGAGCTGGGTCGTCGACGCCGGGGGCAGGCTGCGCGGCGACGGGACGGAGGCGGCATGACGGACCGGTCCCTGATCAACGAGGCGGTGAAACGGCTGGTCGTACGCGAGTCCCGGCTCGCGGTCGACCCCGGCACGGTCGACGACCACGAGCCCCTCAACGGCGACCTGCTGCGGGTCAACTCGCTCGGTTTCCTCGGCATGCTCGTCCGGCTGGAGGACGAGCTGGACGTGACGCTGCCGGACGACATCTTCGCCGGGCGGGTCTTCACGACCGTCGCGGACCTGGTCGACGTCGTCGCCGACGTGGTGAAGGAGGAGTCGTGACCGAGACGCCCCCGGCCTGGCGCAGCGTCCTGCCGCACCTCGGCTACGAACTGCCCGCGGACGTGACGCCGGAGGACACCGACGGCCCGGTGACCGCCACCCTGCCCCTGGAGCTGATCCGGCAGAGCGTGTCGGCCCGGGAGTTCTGGCCGATCCCGGAGCCCGTGGCCGAGCGCTACCGGGCCTACCGGCCGGCGCCGCTGTGGCGGGCCCGCCGCTTCGAGGCCGAGATCGGGGCCACCGTCCCGATCTACGTCAAGTACGAGGGCGGGAACATCTCCGGCAGCCACAAGTTCAACACCGCGCTGGCGCAGGCCCACTACTACCACCGGGCGGGCTTCCGGGAGCTGGTCACCGGCACCGGCGCCGGGCAGTGGGGCAGCGCCCTCGCCGCCGCCTGCGCCGCGTTCGGCATGGCCTGCACCGTCTTCATGGTCGGCGGGAGCCTGCGCGACAAGCCGTACCGGGGCAGCCTGATGCGGCTCTACGGCGCGGAGCTGCACGCCAGTCCCAGCCCGCTGACCGGGGTGGGACGCGCCGCCGCCGAGCAGCCGGGGCAGGGCAACAGCCTCGCGCTGGCCATCGGCGAGGCCGTCGAGTACGCCCGGGCGGATCCCAAGCGGGCGTTCTGCATCGGCAGCGGCGAGACGTACAGCATCCTGCACCAGTCGGTGATCGGCCTGGAGGCGATCGACCAGCTCGCCGCCGTCGACGCCACCGTGGACGCGGTGATCGGCTGCGTGGGCGCCGGCAGCAACTTCGGCGGGCTGGCCCTGCCGTTCTTCGCCGCCTGGCGGGCCGGCGAGCTGGACGTGCCCGCCGACCTGATCGCGGTCGAGTCCAGCGCCACCCCGAAGCTGACCCGTGGGGTGTACGCCTACGACCACACCGACTCCACCGGCACCGGCCCGATGGAGCCGATGTACACGATCGGCAGCGGGTACGCGATCCCCGCGTCGCACTCGGCCGGGCTGCGCTTCCACGGCGCGGCGAAGCTGATCTCCGCCATGCGGCACCGGGAGCAGATCTCGGCGCTGGCGGTGGGCCAGCGGGAGGCGCTGACCGCCGGCCGGACGTTCGCCCTGACCGAGCTGGTGCTGCCCGCGCCGGAGTCGGGTCACGCGCTGGCCGCCGCCGCCCGCGTGGCGACCGGGCGGGAGTCCGGGCACCCGGCGCGGCACGGGGTGCTGGTCTGCGTCAGCGGGCACGGCCTGCTCGACCTGGCCGCGTACGACAAGCTCCTCGCCGGTCTGCCCGAGGACCGGCCGGCCGACGCGGACGCGTTGCGGGCGGCGACGGCGTCGCTCCGCGCGGTCCACGAGATCTGAAGGGCGTGACATGGTCGCTGTGCCTGCGGTGCCGACGCGCAGCCGGGAGTGGACGCCGGTGCTGACCGGTCTCCGCGCCGACGTGCTGGACTGCGTACAGGTGAACCTGGCCGCGCTGGCCGACCGGGCCTACGGGCCCGGCGCGCACCTGGCGCTCGGGGCCACCCTGCGCTTCCACACCGCCGAGGGGCCGGCCGGGACGCCGGCGGTGACCGCGTCGGTGGACCAGCGGCTGGCCGAGGCGGCCGACCTGCTCGGCCTGCGGGTCGCCCGACGCTGGGACGACGTGCCGGGCGCGCGGCTGCGCGAGCTGGTGGCGGAGCATTCGCCGCTCTACGTGGTCGCCGACACGTTCACCATGAGCTGGCTGCCGTACGCCGGAAACCAGCACATGGAGCACAGCTTCCTGCTGGTCGACGCCGGTGAGCACTGCGTCGTGGTCGACGGCTACCACAACTCCACCCAGTGGGGTGACGCGCGACCGGGGACGTGGCGGATGTCGGCCGCCGACTTCGACGCGGCGGTGCCCCGCGCGACCGCGATGACCGTCGTCGCCGACGGCACCCCGGTGCTCGACCGGGCGGCGGTGCTGCGGGACAACGCCGCCGCGTTGCGCGCCGAGGCCGACCGGATCGAGGACTACCTGGCGGCCGTCCGGCGGCGGGCGGGCGAGGCGGAGGCGGCGGCCCAACTGGTGCTCGACGTGTGGCTGCTCGGCCGGTCCCGGGCCCTGCACGCCGCCTGGCTGGCCGGCGACCCGGACGCCGCCGACGCGGCACGGGAGGCCGCCGGTCGCGCCGACGCCTGGCTCGCGCTCGCCGGGCAGAGCTACGTGGCGATGCGCCGGGTCCGCCGGGGCGGCGTCTTCCCCGCCCCCGTCCTCGACCAGCTCGCCGGCCTGCTGCGCGACGACGTGGCGCTCGCCGGACGGCTCGCCGACGCCGGGCCGGTGCCACCGCCGAGGGGCGGGCCGGCCGCCGACCCGGGCCGGATCCGCGAGGTGCTGGCCGACGAGGTGCGTGGCGTCCTCGGTGTGGGCCCGGAGGTGCCGGTCGACGGGCGTCCGCTGCGGACGCTGTCGGGCTTCAACTCGTTCCGGCTGGTCGAGGTGATCGAGCGGGCGGAGACCCGGCTGGGGGTGGAGCTGGACCCGGACGACCTCACCGGGACGGCCCTGCACGACCTCGACTCGCTGGGCGCCGTGTTCGAGCGGGCCCGGCCGGCGACGCAGGGGGTGTCGGGCCGGTGAGCGGGCTGCTGCACGAACTGCTGGACCGCACCGCGGCCGCCCGGCCGGACGCACCGGCGATCGCGCGTGGCGACCTGGTCCAGAGCTACGGCGAGCTGGACGCCGCCAGCCGGCGGCTCGCCGGCTGGCTCGCCGGGCGGGGTGTGCGCCGGGGCGAGCGGGTGGTGGTCTGCCTGCCCACCGACCCGCTGCTGCCCGCCCTGCTGTACGCCTGTTCCCGGGCGGGCGCCGTGTTCAGCGTCGTCAACGACCAGTCCCCCGCGATCGCCCTGGCCCACGTGCTGACCGACGCCGAGCCGGCGCTGCTCGTCAGCGACAGCCCCCGGGCGCTCGCCGTGGCCGCCGAGCACGGGGTGCCGGCCGTCGGCTCGGCGGAGCTGCGCCGGATCGTGCGCGACGGCCCGGACGCCGAGCCGGCGGCGGCCCCGCTGGCCGTCGATCCGGTCTGCCTCATCTACACCTCCGGCAGCACCGGCATGCCGAAGGCGGTGGTGTCCACCCACGCGCAGGTGGTCTTCGCCGCCGGGGCCATCGCCGCCCAGCTCGGCTACCGGGCCGACGACGTCGTGTGGTGCGCCCTGCCGCTCTCCTTCGACTACGGCATGTACCAGATCTTCCTCAGCACGCTGGCCGGCGCCCGGCTGCACCTGGCCTCCCCCGCCGACACCGGCCCGACGCTGCCCCGGCACCTGGTGAACAGCGGCGCGACCGTGCTGCCCGCCGTGCCCGCCCTCGCCCGTGGCCTGGCCCGGATGCTGTCCCGCCCGGGCACGGCCGTGCCGGCGCTGCGCCTGCTCACCAACACCGGCGCGGCGATGCCGCCCGAGGTGCTGCGCGACCTGCGCGCCCGCATCCCCACGCTGCGCGTACAGCTGATGTTCGGGCTCACCGAGTGCAAGCGGGCCGCGATCATGCCGGTGGACGAGGACCTGCGCCGGCCCGGCGCCTCCGGGCGGGCCCTGCCCGGCACCGAGATCCTGATCGTGGACGCGGACGGCGCGGCGGTGCCGCCCGGCACCGTCGGCGAGATCGTGGTCCGCGGCCCGCACGTGATGGCCGGCTACTGGCGTCGCCCGGACCTCACCGCGCAGCGCTTCCCCCGCGCCGAGGGGCTCTTCCCCCAGCTACGCACGGGCGACCACGGCTGGCTCGACGCCGACGGCTACCTCTACTTCGTCGGCCGGCGCGACGACATCTACAAGGAACGCGGCATCCGCGTCAGCGTCACCGAGGTCGAGGCGGCGGCGCACCGGATACCGCAGATGCAGGCCGCCGCCGTGCTGCCGCCCCGCGCCGAGGACGGCGGCGACTCGGCCACCCTGTTCGCGGTGACCGAGCTGACCGCGCCGGAGGTGCTCGCCGCGCTGCGCACCGAACTCGACGAGATCAAGACGCCCCGGACCTGCCTGGTCGTGCCGGAGATCCCGCTGACCCGCAACGGCAAGGTCGACCGGGCGGAGCTGTACCGGATGTGGTCGGAGCGCGCCCGTGTCTGAGCTCGCGGAACTCTTCGACCGGCCGGACGCGCCGCAGACCCCGGCGTACCTCTACGACACCGACGAGCTGGCCCGCTCGTACGCCGCGCTGCGGGCCGCCCTGCCCGGGCCCGCCGAGCTGTTCTACTCGCTCAAGGCCAACCCGCACCCGACGGTGGTCGCCGACCTCACCGCCGCGGGGTGCCGGGCGGAGGTCTGCTCCCCCGGCGAGCTGCGCGTCGCGCTGGCGGCCGGCTGCGATCCGGCCGAGGTCCTCTACACCGGCCCCGGCAAGCGGGACGTCGACCTGGTCGAGGCCGTACGGGCCGGGGTGGGGCTCTTCTCCGTCGACTCGCCGTACGGGCTGGACCAGCTCGACCGGGTGGCCCGCGAGCACGACGTCGAGGTCCGCACGCTGGTGCGCATCAACGACGACACCCCGGCCCCCGGGCAGGGGCTCACCATGACCGGCGTCGCCTCGCAGTTCGGCGCGGACGTGCGCTGGGTGCTGGACCGGCCCGAGCTGTTCGGGCCGCGCCGGAACGTGTCCCCGGTCGGGTTCCACCTCTACATGGGCAGCAACGTCGACGGCGAGGACGCCCTGCTCGCCCAGTTCACCCAGTCCGTCGACACCGTACGGCGGCTGGCGGCGGCGACCGGGACGCAGCCGGAGCTGATCGACCTGGGCGGCGGCTTCGGGGCGCCCTTCGCGCGGGCCGGCGACCGACCGGACCTGCCGAAGCTGGCGGACCGGCTGACGGCGTTGCTGGGCGACGCCTTCCCGGGCTGGCCGGAGCGTGGACCGGGGGTGGCCTTCGAGTCCGGCCGGTACCTGGTCGGCACCTGCGGCACGCTCGTCACCCGGGTCCTGGACGTGAAGCGGTCGCAGGGCGCCACCGTGGTGGTGCTGGAGTCGGGCATCCACCACCTCGGCGGGATGTCCGGGCTGCGCCGGCTGCCGCCGATCGTGCCGGACCTGGTCACCGTGGACGCGGCGGCCGGCGCGCCGGTGCCCGGGACCATCGTCACCGGGCCGCTGTGCACGCCGCTGGACACGTGGGCCCGCGCCGCGGCCCTCCCGCCGCTGGTCCCGGGCCAGCTGGTCGCCGTGCCCAACGTGGGCGCGTACGGCCTCTACGCCAGCCTGGTGGCCTTCCTCGCGCATCCCATGCCGGTCGAGGTCACCGTCGCCGGGGGCCGGATCACCGGCGTGACCCGGCTGGAGCTCACCCGGCACACCGTCATCGGCAGCGACAGGGGTTGATCTGACAATGGACGCCGCTTTTCCGGACCTGCTCAAGCCGTTCCTCAAGTACGCGGGAACGCAGCCCATCACCGCCGAGGCCTCGCTCAACGAGCTGGGCCTGGACTCGATGCGCGCGATCGAGCTGCTGTTCACCATCGAGGACACCTACGGCGTGTCCATGCCCGACGAGCTGCTGACCGACAGCACCTTCGCCACCGCCGGCAGCCTGTGGAACACCATCGAGTCGCTGCGGGGGCGGGCGGCGTGAGCACCGCGACCCGCCACGAGGCCGCGCTGGAGCAGGTGCTGGCCGCCACCGCCGCGCACGCGGAGCAGGCCGACGAGGCGGCGGAGTTCCCCGTCGCGGCGCTGGACGCGATGCGGGCCACCGGCCTGCTCGGCCTGCTCGTGCCGGCGGAGCACGGCGGCGGGGGCGGCGGGCTCGGCGACCTCGTCGACGTGACGCTGCGGCTGGCCCGGGTGGACATGTCCGTCGCGTTGATCTTCGCGATGCACTGCCAGCAGGTGGTGGCGGTGGTCCGGCACGCCGACGGGCCCCTCGCCGCGCGGCTCCTGCCGGAGCTCGGCAAGGGCGACGTCTACCTCGCCTCGGTGACCACCGAACGCGGCAAGGGCGGACACCTGCTCAGCTCGGAGTCGACGGTCCGGCAGGACGCCGGGACGTTGACGATCGACCGGGACGCCCCGATCGTGACCGGCGGCCAGCACGCCGACGCGTACCTCATCACCACGCTGGCGCCGGACGCCACCTCGCCCAGCCAGGTCTCCCTGGTGTACGCCCGCCGCGACCAGCTGACCCTGGAGGTGCGCGGCGGCTGGCAGCCGCTCGGGATGCGGGCCACCCAGAGCGTGCCGATGCGGCTGACCGGGCGGGTGCCGGCCGACCAGGTGATCGGCGCACCCGGGAAGTTCCGCGAGATCGTCGCCCCCACCTTCGGGCCGCTGGCACACATCGGCTGGTCGGCGGCGTGGCTCGGCGCGGCGACCGGCGCGCTGTCGCGGATCCTGCACCACATCCGCGACGCCGGCCGGGGCCAGTTCGATCCCTCCTCGGAGCTGCTGCTGACCCGGCTGGCCCGGGTCCGGGGCCGGCTCGACCTGGTCAACGCCCTGCTGCGGCACACCGTCGCCGCCGTGGAGGGCACCCCGGACGTGGCCGACCCGTCGACCCAGCTGCTGGTCAACTCCCTGAAGGTGCACGCCGCCGAGCAGTGCTTCGCCGCCGCCGACGAGATGGTGGAGCTGGTGGGCCTGCGGCACGGCTACCTCAGGTCGTCGCCGCTGTACCTGGAGCGCGTCTTCCGGGACCTCCGCTCGGCCTCGCTGAACTACGCCAACGACCGGCTGCTGCTCGTCAACGGGGCGCTGACACTGCGCGACCGGCAGGTGCACCTTGCCTGAGCTGCGGACGGCACCGACGACGGCCCCCACGGCGCCCGTCCCGGCGGCACCCGATCCCGGCGCCGACGTGGCCGCGCGTACCGAGGCGGCGCTGCGCGGGCTGGCCACCCCCGCCGACGCCCGCGCGGTGTGGCGGGCGCTCGGCGAGCACGGCCTGCTGCGCGACCTCGGGCCGGCCGAGCTGCCGGGGCTGCTCGGCACCCTCGACGCGTACTGCCCGGTCGGGGTGGTGCTGTCGGTCTGCGTCCAGGTCGCCAGCGCGCTGCCCGTCCTGCGCGAACAGGTCGACGCGGAGCCGGCGGACGGGCCGGTGCGGGCCGCGTACCTCGACGCGGTCGCCGGTCGCGCGACGCTCGCGCTGGCCGCGACGGACCGCGACGGCGCCGGCTCCGACCTGATGGAGCTGGGCACGACGGTACGCCTCGACGACCGGTCGCTGGTGCTCGACGGCGGGAAGCGGTGGATCACCAACGCCCGCACCGCCGGCCACGCGCTCGTGCTGGCCCGGCACCGCCCGCAGCGGCACTTCACCAGCTTCGTGTGGGTACTGGTGCCCACCGACGCCCCCGGCGTGCGGGTGTCCGCGACCCGGGGCACCCCGCTGAGCGGCGCCGGCCTGGGCGACCTGCACTTCGACCAGGTGTGCCTGGACCGGTCGTACCTGGTCGGCCGGCCCGGCCGGGGCATGGTCAGCTTCGCCCGGCACATCGCCACGGAACGCTTCGCGGGCGGCGTGTGGGCCGCCGCGATGTGCCGGCGGGTGCTCGCCGACACCCACCGCCGGCTCGTCGAGCGTCCCCTCGGCGACGGCCGGGCCTGGGACAACGCGGCGATCCGGGAGCGGTTCGCCCGGTGCGTGGTGGAGGCCTGGCGGATCGGGGCGGCCTGTGACGCCCACCGGAGAAGCACCGAGCCCCTGGTGACCAGCATGCTGCTGAAGACCTCGGTGGCGCAGGGCCTGGACGTGGTGCTCGGCGAGTGCGCCGCCCTGCTCGGCGCGGAGGCGTACGCCGAGGGCGGGCTGGCGCAGCTGCGGGCCGCCGCCGGCATGTTCGCCACGGCCGGCGGCGCCACCGGCGCGATGCTCGCCGGGATCGCCGAGCACGTGCCGGACCTGCTGCGGGACCGGCCGTGGTGACGGCCCGGCAGCGGACGGCGCTGGCCTGCCGGGCACGGCCGCGCCGGGACCCGACGGGCCGCCACCGGGGCATCGTCCGGCTGCGGCTGGGCGCCCGGGTGCGGGTGGCCGTGGCCGAGCAGCGACTGCTCGCCCACCTTCCGCCGGCCCCGGCGGACCTGGCGACCGTCGGTGACCTCCCCGCCGGCCCGCGCGCCGAACGGCTGGCCGCGCGGGCGCTGCTGCGCCTGCTGCTCGCCGCCGAGCTGGGCCGGGCGGCCGGCGCCACGCCGATCGCCGCCCGCGACGGCGGCCAGCCCCACCTGCCCGAGTGGCCGGGGATCAGCGTCAGCCTGTCCCACGACGCCGGGACGGTGGCCGCCGCGCTCGGCCGGGGCGTGCCGGTCGGCCTCGACGTCCAGGTGCCCGTGCCCGCGCCGCCGGCCCTGCTGCGCCGCTGCTGTGCCCCGGCGGTCCGCGCCGCCCTGGACCGGCTGCCCGCACCGGCCCGGGACCGCGAGTTCGCCTGGATCTGGACGGTGCAGGAGGCGTGCGTGAAGGCGACCGGGGCGGGCCTCGCCGGCCGGCCCTGGGCCATTCCAGTGCCGGCGGGACGGCGGACGGGCCGGTGGGCCGACCTGCGGTGGGTGAGCCTGCGCGGGCACAGCCGGGTGCCGGCGAGCGTGGCGCACGTGGTGGGTACGCGATGACCGCCCCCGACCCTCGCTTCGCCGGGCTGAGCTGCTACACCGCCAACCTGGCCGGCTACCGGGCCGGCGAGTTCGCCGACACCCCCGACCGGTTCGCCGACTCCGTACGCGTCGCGGTGCGCACGGACCTGCCGGAGGGGCAGCTCGCCTTCTCCCACCACCGGGTGCCGCTCGACCGGCTGCCGGACGGCACCCGCCTGGCGTGGGCCACCGCCCCGGTCGACGGCGTCGTCGAGTCCGTCGACGCGGAGCTGCGGCGCCACGGCCGGGTGCTGGTGGTCACCGACAACGCGGCGCTGCCCTGGTCCCCCTCGGCCGGCGGCACCGCCCACGCGCCGCACTGGCTGCTGGTCGACGACCGGCGCGGCGACGACTGGCACGTGGTCGACGGGTTCAGCGGGCTGCTGCCCGCCGGCGAACAGGAGCCGTACGCCGGCTGGCTCGGCACCGCCGGGCTGCTCGCCGCGATGACCCCGCCGCCGGCGTGGCGCCCGGAACAGGACCGGCGCAACGCGCTGGCCTTCGGCTTCTGGAGGCCCCCGCCGGCCGGCGGGCACCCGCACTGGCTCGTCCGTACCGGCGCCCCCGGGGACGAGCCGGAGCTGCCCGGCGACTGGCTGCTGGACGAGGACACGGCCCTGGAGTTCCTCCGCGACCACGTCGTCGCGCACCCGGAGGCCGCCGGGGCGCACCTGGACGACCTGTGGGCCGTCGCGCAGCACCGGACGTTCCGGTACCGCCACCTCGGCGACGACGAGGCGGTGCGGGCCTGGGCGGACCTGCCCCGGGCCCTGCGCTTCGCGGTGGAGTCGGCCCGCCGGGGACGCCCCCGGTCCGCGCTGGTGCGGACCACCTTCGACCACCTGCGGCACCTGGAACGAGACCGGTCGACCACCCCAGCGCCGGCGGCGGAAAGCCCGCACCGGCAGACCTTGTGAAGGATGTGCGATGCAGACCCGTACCCTCTACGACTGGTTCCGTACGTCGGCCCGGCAGTACCCGGACAACGTGGCGATCGAGGTCGCCTCGGACGCACTGACCTACGCCGAGTTGCGGGCCGCGGCCGAGCGGTTGTCGGCCGCCATGCAGCGCGCGCCGGGACGGCCACCCCGACGGGTCGGGCTGCTCACCTCCCGCAGCCTCGTCGGCTACATCGCCTACCTGGCCGCCCTGCGGCTCGGTGCGACGGTGGTGCCGCTCAACCCCGCCAATCCGGCGGCCCGGAACCTCGCCATCTCCGACGAGGCAGGGCTCGACCTCGTCATGGTCGACGACACCTCCGGCGACGGGCTGGCCGAGTTCCGGGCGCAGACCACCGTCACGGTCCTCGACCTGACCGGTGAGGGCTGGCGCCGGTTCCTCGCCCCGGGCGACGCGACGGAGATCCCGCCGGAGGTGGAGCGGGGCCGCGACGACTTCGCGTACATCATCTTCACCAGCGGCACCACCGGGAAGCCCAAGGGCGTGCCGGCGACCCACGCCAACGTCGACTCGTTCCTGACCGAGGTGACCAAGCGGTACCGGTTCCGGCCCGAGTCGCGGGTCTCGCAGACCTTCGAGATGTGCTTCGACGGCTCGATCCTGGCGATGTTCGGCGCGTGGGGCACCGGGGCCACCCTGTGCGTGGCGCAGCGCGGCGACGTGCTGACGCCGGTGCGCTTCATCAACACGAAGCGGCTCACGCACTGGCTGTCCGTGCCGTCGCTGATCTCGTTCGCCAAGCGGTTGCGGGCGCTGGCGCCGGAGAGCATGCCGACGCTGCGGCTGAGTTCCTTCGGCGGGGAGCCGCTGACCATCGAGCAGGTCAACGACTGGACGGCCGCCGCGCCGAACACCGCCGTGATCAACTGCTACGGCCCCACCGAGACCACGGTCATCGTCACCGCGTACGAGGTGCCCGCCGACCCGGCCGCCCGGATCGAGTCGTCGAACCGGTCGGTGCCGATCGGGGACATCTATCCGCACCTCGACTACGTGCTGCTCGACGAGGACCTGCGCCCGTGCGACGACGGCGAGCTGTGCGTCCGTGGTGAGCAGCGCTTCCCCGGCTACCTGGACCCGACGGAGAACGCGGGCCGGTTCGTCTCCTTCGACGGCGACCGGGCCCGGCTCTACGACGGCACCGGGCCGTTGACCGCCGCGCACTGGTACCGCACCGGCGACCGGGTCCGTCGCGAGTTCGGCGAGCTGGTGCACCAGGGCCGCATCGACCACCAGGTGAAGGTGCGCGGCAACCGCGTCGAGCTGGCCGAGATCGAGGCCGCCCTGCGCGCCCACGCGGACGTGGTGGAGGCCGTGGTGCTCACCGTGGCCGGCTCCGACGGGGAGCTGGACCTGCACGCCGTCTACACCGGCGCCGCGCTCGCCGACGACGACCTCACCCACCTGGTGGGACACCTGCCCCCGTACATGCGGCCACGGGCGTTCCACCACCGGGCGGAGATCCCGCTGACCGAGGTGGACAAGGTCGACCGCAAGCGGTTGACCTCCGAGCTGCTCGCCACCCGTGGCTGAGCAGCACGCCGGGGCGGCCCCGGGCCCGGTCCCGGCCACCGGCATGCAGGAGGCCCTGTGGTGGGTGCACCAGCGGGCCCGGAACCGGTCCGTCTACCACCTCACCTGGCGGCTCGCGGTCGATGAGCCGCTCGACGAGGCGGCGCTGGCCGTCGCCTGGCAGGCGATGGTCGACCGGCACGAGGCGTTGCGGACCTCGGTCGTCCGGCAGGCGGACGCCGTCACGCTGGTGGTGGCGCCCCGGATCGTCGTGGGCCTGCACCGGGTGGAGGTGGACGACCCGGGGCCCGCCGACCCGGGCACCCTGCTGCGGCTCGTCGCCGAGGAGGTGCACGCCGGGCCGATGGAACCGGAGGCAGCACCACTGGCCCGGATCACCCTGGTCCGGGTCGGCGACCGGCACGAGGTGCTGCTGACCGTGCACCACGTGGTGCTCGACGGCTGGGCGGTCCAACTGCTCGTCGGCGAGCTGTCCGAGGCGTACGCGGCGACTCGGGAGGGACGTGCCGTCAGCTTCCCGGCCGACCCGGTGCCGTTCAGCACGTACGCGCGGGAGCAGGCCGCGGCCCGCACGGACGGCCGGTGGGACAAGAGCCTGGCGTACTGGCGCGACGCGCTCGCGGGCGCCACCTCCGCCGTCCTGGAACCCGATCTGCCGGGCGAGGTGGCCAGCGGCGCGCCCGGCGCGATCCTGCGTTACGGCTTCAGCGCCGAGGCGGGCGCCGGGATCGCTGCCCTGACGAAGGCCACCTTCGCCACCCCGTTCGCGGTCATCCTCGGCGCGGCGCAGATCGTGCTCGCCCGGGCCGGCGCCGGGCCGGACGTGGCGGTGGGCGTGGTGACCGCGAACCGGATGACCGCCCGCGACCAGGCGCTGCTCGGGTACACCGCCAACCTCTGCGTGGCCCGGGCCACGGTCGACGGGGCGGACACCGTCGCGGGGGTGGTGGGTGCCGCCCGGGACGGGATGTGGCAGATGCTGACCCACCAGGCGGTGCCGTACCCGGTGGTGTTCGGGGCGCTGCCCGAGGCGACCCGGAGCGCGCTGGGCGATCCCGCGCCGCTGCTGCTGAGCTACCTCGGCCCGATCGGCACCGACCTGCGGCTCGGCCCGGTCCCGGCGACGCTGCTGCCCAGCCCGAACCGGGCCGCCCGGGCCGACCTGGCGATGTCCGTCTGGGAGGCCGACGGCGGCTACCTCGCCGAGATCGAGTACCACACCGGGCGCTACCGGGAGAGCAGCGTGCTGGCCCTGCTGCACGACCTGGACGAGGTGCTGGCCGACGGCGGCGCCGAGCCGCAGCGTACGGTCGGCTCGTTCGACGTCGCCACCCGCGCCCGGGCCGGCCGCGCGGCCCCGGCCACCGTGGACCGCGACCGGGCGACCGGCCCGCTGCCCGAGTCGGCGGACTGGCAGCACGTCGTCGCCGCCTGGACCGACGTGCTCGGCGGCCCGCCGGCCGACGCGGACGTCGATTTCTTCGCCGCCGGCGGAAACTCGCTGAGCGCCCTGCGCCTCGTGGACGCGCTGACGGCCGACGGGCGACCGGCGGTGGACGTCGTGCGGTGGCTGGGCGAGCCAACCCCCCGCCGGCTGGCCGACCTGCTGGGCAACGGGTCGCAGCCGGTGGCGGCGGAGTCGACGCTTGTGGAGTTGCGGGCGGGCCCGGGGCCGCACCTGCACCTCGTGCACGGCGCCGGGGGCAGCCCGCAGGACTACCAGGACCTGCTGGCGGAGCTGCCGGAGCACTGGCGGGTGACCGCCTCCCGCGACAGCGCGGAGCTGCCGACGGTGGCGGCGCTGGCCCGCCGGTACCGGGCCGACCTGGACGCGGCGGGGCTGGTCCCGGACCTGCTCGGCGGGTGGTCCTTCGGCGGTCAGGTCGCCTACCAGATGGCCGCCGACCAGGCCGGACGGCGCTCGGCGCTGGTGCTGCTGGACTCCGCCCCGCCCGTCGGGTACGAGCTGCCGGCCGACGAGGTCCGGGACCGCTTCGACACCTTCACCGAGAACATCCACCGGGCCCTCGACCTGGAGCCGGACGCCCCGAGGCCCCGGGTGACGGGTGGCCCGGAGCCGGCCGGCTTCGACGAGCGGCTGGCCCTCGGCGCGCTCGCGGCCAGCCTGGCCGCCGTCCAGCAGCCCGTCCCCACGGCGCTGCTGGCGCACCGGTGGCGCAGCTACGAGCGCCACGTCCGGGCCAGCGCCGAGTACGTCCACGACGGCCCGGTCGACACTCCCGCGCTGGTGATCGGCGCGGACCTGCTCGACGCGCAGCTCGCCCAGTGGACGGCGCGGGTCGGGGCGGCCCGGTCCCAGCGGATCGGCACCGACCACTTCGGAGTGTTGCATTCCGCCGCCGTGACGCAGGTGGCGGCGGCCGTCATCGATTTCGCGCGCGTCGCGGCGGCGCGAGGTTAACCAAGGAGGATCCGTGTTCGACTCGAGAGTCTTGTACCAGGAACTGCGGGAGCACGTGGAGCGCGACGTGGCGCCGGACGACATCGCCACGGCCCGCCGCGACTTCTCCTACCTGGGGCACGCGAAGGTCTCCTTCGTCGCCCCCGACAGCGTCAAGAAGGCCGTCGCCGACGAGGTCAACGAGTTGATCGACAAGGCCGGTACGCGCCGGGACCTGCGGTTCGCCGAGACCGACTACACGCCCCGCCGGATGCGCAACGTGACCCGGGCCGAGATCGCCGAACTGGGCACCGTCATCAACGGGATCTACACCGCGGAGCCGATCCTGCGGGTGTTGTCGGAGGTGGCCGGCGAGCCGGTGCACCCCTGCCCGTACGAGCCGGAGCAGTTCGTCATCACCTGCCTGGAGAAGGACGGCGACACCCACGGCTGGCACTGGGACGACTTCACCTTCGCGCTGGTCTGGGTGGTCGAGTGCCCGCCGGTGGAGCACGGCGGCTTCGTCCAGTGCGTGCCCAACACCGTCTGGAACAAGGAGCGTCCGGAGATCAACCGGGCGCTGGTCAGCCGTCCGATCTACTCGATGGAGCTGTTCCCCGGCGACCTGTACCTCATGCGGACCAACACCACGCTGCACCGGGTCGCCCCGGTCCGCCAGGGCCGCCGCAAGATCATCAACATGGGGTACGCCTCGACGTCCGACCTGACCCGCGACTTCACCCACGAAACCATGGACCAGCTGTGGGCGACCGTGCCCGCCGGAGAGGTGTGACCAT
This sequence comes from Micromonospora sp. AMSO12t, assembly GCF_008806585.1. Taxonomy (NCBI): domain Bacteria; kingdom Bacillati; phylum Actinomycetota; class Actinomycetes; order Micromonosporales; family Micromonosporaceae; genus Micromonospora; species Micromonospora sp. AMSO12t. The sequence goes on along the minus strand of NZ_WAAS01000037.1, from coordinate 13,001 downwards.
CATGTCGACTCGGAACAACATCGCCCCCCAGCACATCGTGCTCGCCTTCTCCGGCGGGCTCGACACGTCGGTGGCCCTGGTCTGGCTCAAGGAGCGGTACCGCTGCCGGCTGACCGCGTTCATCGCGGACCTCGGGCAGGGCGAGGAGCTGGACACGGCCGCCCGCAAGGCCGAGAAGCTCGGCGCCGACGAGGTGCGGGTGGTCGACCTGCGCGAGGAGTTCGCCCGGGACTACGCCTTCCCCATGTACCGGGCCAACGCCCTCTACGAGGGGCAGTACCTGATGGGGTCCTCCATCGGCCGGCCGCTGATCGCCGCCGCGCAGGTGCGGGTGGCCGAGGAGGTCGGCGCCGACGCCGTGGCGCACGGGGCCACCGGCAAGGGCAACGACCAGATCCGCTTCGAGATGACGTTCGCCGCGCTGCGCCCCGACCTCACGGTGATCAGCCCGTGGCGGGAGTGGGACCTGGCCTCCCGCAGCGACCTGCTCGCGTACGCCGGCAGGCACGGCATCGAGCTGGACCTGAGCAGCGGCGAACGGCCGTACTCCATCGACAGCAACCTGCTGCACACCTCGTACGAGGGCGAGGCGCTGGAGGACCCGGCGCAGCCCGCGCCCGAGGGGCTGCTGTTCCGGGTGCGCGACATCGCCGACACCCCCGACGAGCCCGAGACCGTCGAGATCCACTTCCAGGGCGGCAACCCGGTCGGCGTCAACGGGACTCCCCTGTCCGCCAGCGCCGTGCTGGAGGCGCTCGACGAGATCGGCCGCCGGCACGGCATCGGCCGGCTCGACATCGTGGAGAACCGGATCTTCGGCATGAAGACCCGCAACATCTACGAGGCCCCGTCGGGCAGCCTGCTCTGGCACGCCCACCGGGCGGTGGAGTCGCTGGTGCTCGACCCGGAGGTGGCGCAGCTCAAGGAGGAGCTGATGCCGAAGTACACCGCCCTGGTCTACCGGGGCCTGTGGTTCGCCCCCGAGCGGCTGATGTTGCAGACCGCCATCGACTTCAGCCAGCAGGACGTCACCGGCGACGCGATCCTGCGGGTGCACCGGGGCACCGTCCAGGTGATCGGCCGCCGCTCCCCGCACAGCCGCTACGACACCGCGTTCGCCACCTTCGAGGCGGACGACGTGTTCGACCAGCGCGACTCCTCCGGCTGGCTGCGGGTCAACACCGTCCGCTTCCGGGCCGGGCGGGCCACCCGGGCGGCGAAGCCGTGAGGATCGTCTTCTTCGGGTACGGCGAGCTCGGCGCGACCGTGCTGCGGGGCATCGCGCCGCACCACGAGGTGCTGCTGGTGCTCACCCACCGGGCCGAGTTCAGCGGGCTCGGCGAGCCGGACGTGGAGCTGGCCGCGGCGGAGCTGGGACTGCCGGTGCGCTACTCGGCCACCGCCCGCGAGCCCGACCTGCACGAGCAGCTGCGCGACCTCGCACCGGAACTCATCGTCTCCACCAACTGGCGGACCCGGGTGCCGGCGGAGGTGCTGCGGATCCCGGAACGCGGCGCGGTCAACACGCACGACGCGCTGCTGCCCGCGTACGCCGGGTTCGGCGCCGTCAACTGGGCCATCCGCAACGGCGAGGAGGAGACCGGCCTCACCGTGCACTACATGGCGGAGGAGCTGGACACCGGCCCGGTCATCACCCAGGCCCGCGTGAAGATCGGCCCGCACGACACCGCCGGCCAGATCCTGGAGCGCCTCCTCGCGGAGTACGTGCCGGTCACGCTCGAGGCGTTGGAGCGGGTCGCCGAGGGCCACCGGGGCGAGCCGCAGCCGCCCGAGGGGGCGTCCTTCTACCACCGGATCGGGGTCGAGGACACCCGCATCGACTGGCGGGACAGCGCCACCACGATCTGCAACCTGGTGCGCGGCCAGTCGGACCCGTTCGTCAACGCGTGGACGACGCACCGGGGGTTCCGGCTGTGGGTCAAGGCCGCCACCCGGCCGACCCGGGCGCACGGCGGCACGCCCGGCCGGATCGTCAAGGCCGACTACGGCGGTGTGGTCGTCGCCAGCGGCGGACCGGGCGACGGCGACGACCGCGGGGTGGTGCTGCTCCAGGTCTCCACCGAGACCGGGCCACCCGTGCGTGCCATCGACTACTTCACCACCTTCGGCGAGTACCTTCACTGACACGGTGACCGGGGGCGCCGGTCATCGCGCGTACGACGATGACGGGAGAGGTCGGATGATCGGTCGACTGCACTCGGTGGTGCTGGACTGTCCGGACGCCGAGAAGTTGGCGGAGTTCTACGTCGAGCTGACCGGCCTGGAGTGGGCCGACAGCGACGGGTACTGGGTGACGTTGAAGGGCGCGGACGGGCATCCCCGCCTCTGCCTCCAGAGCGTCGCCGACTACCAGCCGCCGCAGTGGCCGGATCCGGCCTTCCCGCAGCAGGCCCACCTCGACGTGGAGGTGGACGACATCCAGGAGGCCGAGGAGGCGGTGCTGCGGCTGGGCGCCACCCGGCTGCGCGGCGGCGGCAGCCGCAACCACGGCTTCCGGGTCTACGCCGACCCGGTGGGACACCCGTTCTGCCTGGTCTGGGGTCAGGACTGACGCCATGACCAACCAGGACCGGGCAGTGGAGTTCCGCCGTACCGCCGGGGCGTTCGCCACCGGCGTCGGCATCGTCAGCAGCGTGTACGACGACATCCCGCTGGCGATGACGGTCAACTCGTTCACCACCGTCTCGCTGCACCCCACCCTGGTCCTGACCTGCCTGAAGCACCGGAGTCGACTGCTCGCCCAGATCCGCGACTCAGGCATCTTCGCGGTCACCGTGCTGGCGGCGGACCAACGGGACGTCGCCCGTTGGTTCGCCGACGCCCGGCGGCCCTCCGGCGCGGCCGCGTTCGCCGGCGTCCGGGTGCACCGGGCACCGGCCACCGGCTGCCTCGTGTTCAGCGAGGGACTGGCCTACTTCGACTGCCGCGTACGCGACCTCTCCGACCAGGGCGACCACTCGGTGGTCATCGGGGAGGCGGTCTCGTACGGCCCACTGAATCCGGCGAAGGCGCCGCTGCTCTATCTCCACGGGTCGTACCGGTCGATCGCGCCGGTGCCCCCGGCGGTGTCGGCCGCGTAAAGGCCCACCCCACCCGGCGGCGTCCGCCGCCCCGCGCCGCGCGGGCCGCGATTCGGGTACGACGACGGAGTACAGGGGGATGGCAACCAGACAAACGAGCCCCTCCCTTTCGGGACGAGCACTGTCGCGTCATGGCCAATTCCCTTCGCCCGGCCAGGATCCGAACCTGCGACAACCAGCCCGGTCAGGAATACCGCACGACGCACGCCTCGTGCGGGCCTATCACCTGCTGCCACGGAAGGCGCTCCAAGCCATTAGGGCAAGAGCGAGCTGCCAATGGTCCAACGCCCATGGGCGGCTCGACCGCGACTCGGCAAATCGCCCCGCACCGGTCGCCATAACCACCTCGATCGCAGCCAACAACAGCATGGTGCGCCAGGTCGAACGACCAATTACTAACCGGCCCGCGCCGCCCCAAGGTCGCGCCCTCTGGGATTGGCCCAATTTGACGGACCGTGACCATCGACTACGTCCGCCACGGCACCACCGACCTGTTTGCCGCGGTGGACGTGGCCCATCGGCCAGACCCAGCGCATACGCCGCGACCAGGGAGTTGTGCGCTTCCTCCGCACCATCGACCGGGCGGGCCAGGACCGAACTGGAACCACATATCATGCTGGGCAGATACGCCAGCCCGCCATCCAGCAGGGACTCATTGAGCACGCCAGTTCCACCTGAACTTCACCCCGAACTACTCGTCGTGGCTGAACCCTGGGCGAACTGGTTCCGCGAACCAACCTACCGCAACCACGTCGGCTTGCCCGGCGCAGTCTCACCGACCTGAAAGCAGATGTGACCGCCTGGATCGCGGCACGAACGCCGCCTCAAGCCGTCTACCTGGGCGGGGGTAGCAGACGACATCCTCGAAACAGCTCTCGCGCCCCACGAACGATTTAACAACCGTCAACACCAGGCGCGATTTAATTGACAGTGGTCGATTCTCGTGGCAGGCTCAGGGCATCCCTTCGAACAGAACGGAGCTTCAATGCGCGCGATTCGAAAGATCCTCGCTGCCACCGCCGTCACCGGCGCGACCGCGGTGTCCCTGCTGACGGGTGCGGCCCCCGCGTCCGCCGACGCTGGAGCCAACGCAGTCGGCTGGTACACGGGTTACGGCTCGGGATCCTCCGCCTCGCTCGCCATCTGGTCGGCGGAGAACGACGCCAAGTGGAAGGCCCAGATGGGCGGCTTCAACACCTACCTCGACTGCCGCACGACCTACAGCAGCAGCACGAAGGTCAGCGACTACTACTACACCGCCAACGTGCAGTTGTACTGCTACACCTTCAACTGAGCCACCCCTCGCCGATCGCCGGAAGGAGTTCGTCGGGCACCACCAGGCGCACTCCTTCCGGTCGTCGGCGATCTGCCCGGGGCGCGGAGGACGTACCAGCTCGTCCGCAAGACGCACAACGTCGCCGCGGTGCGTTCGCTGGTCGTCCGACACTCCGCTCCCCGGACCGCTTTTCTCGCCGCCACCCCAACAAGATCGTTATCTGGTTCGACGAGCCGTGCCGTCGAGCAGCGCGAAACAGCCGCCCACGTGGACACAAGGCTGACTACCCTGGCCGCCGTGACGACCATCGAGCAGCTTGAGCGGGAGGTATGGCCGGACCCGACCCGGACAGCACCTTCCTCGTCCGACGCTGCACCGAGCTGCGGCGCAAGCCGGTAGCAGAGTTCACGGTCGAAGACCTGCGCATCATGCTCGGTCAGCAAATCGGGGTGTCGGCCCTGCTGCCTCTCGCGGTGCAAGTCTTGCTCCGCGATCCCTTGGCCGAGGGTGACTACTATCCGGGCGACCTGCTCTTCAACGTGCTGCGGCTATCAAACTCAGCGTGGTCGAATTTCCGAGCCGAACGGAAGCGCCTGGCCTCGACTGTGGCTCGACTCGTTGCCGGCCCCCCGTTCTCCGCACCTGACCTCAGGCCGCGTGACCCGAACTGGCAGCTGCGCGACGCCATGGCGCGCTTCCTTGCTGATCTTCGAGGTGCCTCGGCGGGATCCCAACCTGCGACACACGGTTCAGGAATGGAGTACGGGCCGGGTCACCTCCGAGCCTCTGGCCTGCCCCGACTGGCTCGGCCGTAGCCATCATCGCCCGATCGATCCGTTTGACAACGACACTGCCGCCGACTGGTGCGGTGACCTCCACGATGCCGATCCGTCTGCGCGGTCGGCAATGGTTCGCGCTGCCCTGACAACGGCCGCCCTCAACACCGGATACCTCGAGCATGACGAGGCCGTCTCGGCCATCGCTGCGGCAGCGATCGTGGCGTCTCACATGCCCGGCGGAGACCCGATAACCTCGCCGTGCGCACCGGACTTCCTGCTTGCTGCGATACACCTACGCATGACGCCGGAGTGCAGCTGCACTTTGGAAGATCGTTCTCGACTGACCTGATCCGCCTAGAACGCCTGCTCAGCTGCGGCGTCATGGTGCCCGATCATGGCTGCTGCTGACCGTCTAGACACGCTTCTCGCACGTGTGCCCCGCGACGGTGAGCGAGCAGCGACGCAATCGATATGGCCGCTACGGCTCTGGCCCGTCCGGTCCCGACCGTTCTCCCACGATGTCGCCGGACGCCTCAATCGCTGCAATGAAGCGACGGAATGGCGGCCAAGGGATGGTCCAGGTGCCGTGGACCGTCAGAGTGACGCGGTCGGCTGCCTCGGGCACGAAGGGTCCGTTGTTCGGAGAGGCGTCGGGTGTGCGGACAGGTCGAGGAACCGGCGCAGGACCGGCCAGGGTGTTTGGCCTTCGTCAACGTGGACTACGGCGAGGCGGGCCGGCTGCGGCGTGAAAGGTCCCCCGTACGGCGTTGCGTCTGGGATGGCGAAGGCGATATGTGGCCCGGCCCCTGGGGCTCCACACAGCTCGCCCAGTTCGTAGCACCAGGCCTCTTCAGGCAGGCAGTAGAGGGAGACAACCTCGTACTGCTTGCCAGCGTGAGTCCAGGTCTCCACCGCAGATGATCACACAGGCGTTGCTGCGGGCGCAGAAATTTGAGGTGGCCAGCCTGCCCAGCCGATGCGGCCGGAGGCCGCCAGCAGGCTGGAGCTGGCCGGCGCGGTGGTCGACGTGGACGGCGGTTTCATCGGCTGACCAACGTCAGGCGCGGCGGTGCGCCACTATCGCCGTGCCCGGCCTCAACCATTGTGGCGACGGGAGGCGTCTTACCTGACGAGGGGGTGGGCATGACCAAGACGTTCCACGAGTTCGTGGCGCACCGCTCACCAGCGTTGTCCCGGACGGCCTATCTGCTCACCGGTGATCACCATCTCGCCGAGGATCTGCTGCAGAGCGCGCTGGCGAAGACGTACCAGCACTGGCGGCGCATCCGCAGCGGCGACCCGGATGCCTACGTGCGGCGGGTGATGTACCACCATCAGGTCTCCTGGTGGCGGCGCCGCCGCCTCGCCGAACGGCTGGACCCGGAGCCCAGCGACCAACCCGGCGACGACCACTCCGACACGACCGCCCTGCGGCTCACCCTGGCGGCTGCGCTGCGCCAACTCACCCCGCGCCAACGCGCCGTGGTCGTGCTGCGGTTCTACGAGGACTTGACCGAGACGCAGGTCGCCGAGGTGCTGGGCTGCTCCGTCGGCACGGTGAAGCGGCACGGCCACGATGCGGTACGCCGACTGCGCGCCATCGCCCCCCAACTGGTCGACCCAGCGGCGGAGAGGATTCCGCGATGACCAACCGACTACGCGAGTCGCTGCACACAGCGGCGGCCGACGTTCCCGCGTACCCGGTCTACGAACGGGCGCTCGCCACCGCCCGCCGCTCCCGCCGCCGTACCGCCCTCGCGGCCGCGGCGGCGCTGGTGCTGGTCGCGCTGGCCGGGGCGGCGCTGCCGCTGGCGGGTACCCCCGCCGTCGACCCGGCGGCCGAAGCTGCGGCCGCGCTGCCCGACCGGGTCGGCGTGCCGCCCCTCGGCAGCCTGCACGCCACCGATCGACCGCGCCTCGGTCCCGCCTCGGTGATCTTCACCGGTCAGGCCCCGCGCCTGACATACGGCGACGAGGGCAGCATCATCGCGGTCGTCGGCGCGGACGCCGACCGCTACCGGATCATCAAAGGCGAAATCGAGGCTCAAGCCGGCGAGGACACGGTGCTGTCTCCCGACGGTCGCCGCGTCGCCTTCACATCAGTCGGCTTCACGAACACCCGAGTGGAGATCGTCGACCTGGTGACCGGGCGCAGCCGTACCGTGACCAGCGGCGTCGCCGGCACCGCCATGGCCGAACCGGCGGGCTGGTCGCCGGACGGGCGGGCGCTGGTCGTCCGAGACACTGTGCCGGCCAACCCGGAGCGCAGCGCCTACCGGCAGGTGCTCAGCATCGTCTGGCTGACTGGCGACCGCCGGACCCGGCTGGCCGACGATCACGAGGGGCACGGGTCCCCGATCGCGTTCGCCCCGGACGGTGCACGGCTCGCCTTCCAAACCGGGCGGACGGTCACCGTCGCCGACCTCGACGGCCGGCGGCTCTCCTCGTTCACCCTCGCGTCCGACACGGAGTTGGCCGGCAAGGGTGCCTGGAGCACCGACGGTAGGACGCTGACGGTCACCCGGCGGGACGGCGACAGCTGGAGCCTGTGGCGGATCGACGCGGCCACGGGCAGGGACCTCGGCGCGACCGGCACGCCGGCCGTCTCCGGTGTGACCGCCATCAGGCTGCTGGGCTGGGCGGTGGATGGGACTGCGTGGGTCGTCGCCTACCAGCCCGCACCCCACGCTCCGGCCGCGTTCGACAGGCCCCTCGAGATGGAGCAACGACTGGCGTACGGCAACGTCGGCACGGTGCGGGTGCTGGCCCTCGGTCGTGGCGCGGACGCTCCCGCCACCCTGCTCACCGCCCCAAGGGACGTCGTCGCGATCGACGTTTCCGACGACGTGATCCGCAGCGGCCGCACCCGTGAGGCAAGCCCGCCCCGCGTGGGCCCCCGATTCTGGTTCTGGACCATCCTCATCCCCGTCCTGGTGACCGGCATCGCCGCGTACCGCTGTCGCGAACGGATAGCACTTTGGCTCGACGCCCGGCGTGTCAGGCGTGCGCGCGGGCGGGTGGATGTTCTTGATCGCAAAGGTTGGAAGATTGAGTAGAGCTTGGCGGATCTTCACCCGAGCCGGAAGACCGCTCACGGATGGACGACCCCTTCGGGGAAAGTGACCTGACGTAGTGGCGAGTGTGGTCAAGTGCCGTACCGCGTGGTCAGACGTACCGGTCGTGCCGTCGAGCATGATCGATAGTTGCCACGGGGTACGGCTTTCGCTGAGAATCCGCTGACTTCCGGATGACGGGCTGCGGGCGTCTGAGGACGGCCGGAGGCGCCCGCAGAACGGTCCGCAGCGCGTCTTGATCAGGGTTAGGAATGGAGTACGGCTCAATGCGCATACGGCCCTCTGATCTGCTGCAATGAGTCACGTATGCCACCCCGTGGGCAAGATCAGTCCGTAAATAGTCCGCGACCTCGGTAGGCCACAGCGTCCGCCGTCACTGCCCTTCGGCAGTGGGCGCGGAGCTATTCAGCCAACCGATGAGCGACAGGTACTGGCGGAGTTCGTCCGGGATTGGCCCCGGCTGGCAGACCCATTCGTCCGCCAGGGTCGCGACGAGCAGCTCGGTCCGGTCGAAGCGCAGCAGGAGCCCACCGACAGCCGGAATCGTGCTGTATCCCTGGAGGAGCCCTACGTCAACGAGGTGCTGTCCAATGACCTCGCCGAGCAGGTCTGTGAGTTGGACCGGCCCAACTGCGGTCCGCCCGTACTCCTGCATATCGTACGACGAGTAGGGATCTTCCTCTGTGAGCTTCAGCAGCTCACCGCAGCCGTGAGCCATGATGGCTGGCGCTCCCTCGAAGTGCAGCCAGAAATGCAGCAGGCCGTCAGTTCCCGTCGCCGGCTTGTCGTCGAACCAGTGCCGCGCCTCGGTCACCGCAAGCAGTCGTCGACCCAGGAGCGGGCGAAGTGGAGCGGCAACGGTCACGGGATCCGGCACGGCCGCACCATAGCAGCGCCAGATCGCCAGTTTTGGAGATCATTCTCGGCTGTCGTGATGTGTCCGGTACGCCTGGTCAGCGGGTGCACGACCGCGTGGGTTGAAGCACCGGGCGGGGCGGAGTCGCGGGTCGTGCCGATCCCGCCGGAGCTGGTGGGGATCCTGCGGCGACACGTCAACCGGTTCGGCGCCGCCGATGATGGTCGGTTGTTCCGCAGCGACAAGGGAAACGTGGTGGCCGCGTCGACATACTCGCGGGTGTGGAAGGCGGCGCGAGGGCTGGCGCTGAAGTGCCCCGCACGGGCGGCGACGTCGATTGCCGGAACACCGGAGTTCAGCCGCAGCGACACCGCCGCGTGCCGTAGGGTCGTACGGCCGCCTGGCCAGCGGGGACACCACCTGCACCGGAGTTCCGTGGACGTGCTGCTGAAGGTGTACGCCAAGTGCATCGACGGCCAGGAGGCGACGGTCAACGAGCGGATCGAGGCCGCGTTGGGTGGTCCGGGTGCGTAGTCTGCGAGGTGTCCTCACCAGTCCGGATCTTGGCGGAAACAGCCGGCGCGACCTGGGAAAACGCAGCCAAGATCAATCCGTGAATAGTCCGTGGGCAGCGACGAACGGCGGCTTCGGGTGGCATCCGGTTGCACAGGTCGATCGATCGACGCACGAACGTATCCGCTGCTCAGATGGCGTTCTGGCTGATCTTCGAGGTGCCCCCGGCAGGATTCGAACCTGCGACACACGGTTTAGGAAACCGATGCTCTATCCCCTGAGCTACGAGGGCGCGAGGGCCTAGTCTAGCGACCCGGGCGTTCACCTGGGGTGGCAGGGAGTGGCCCACGTTCACCCGCGTCACCCGGACCCCTGTCCTCCCAGCCCAGGAGCACACCCGGAGCACACGAACCCCGGGTTGCGACCGGCGGTCGTCCGCAATGACCCGCGTTGGCGCCGGTTGACCTCGGGTGGCATCCGCTGGAGAGCACACACCGCGCACATCACGCAAGATCATGGTGTGCCGCCCGCTCCACCGATTGGGGAGTCGCCGGCCGACAGGAGCGCGCCTGAGCGGCGTCCCTCCACGGACTTCGAGCGCTGGCTCATGTGTCCTTCTGGTCGGCGCGCTGGACCTCGCCGGTTCCCGTCCCGATCTCGGGCCCCTCAACCGCATCGACAGCAGAATGATTCGGACGCTGCAAGCTGACCCGATGTGGCTACAAGCCAGTACTGTCATGCTCAGCCCGCGGCCGCAGCTACGGGTGCGACAGCTCGTCGTCCTTTCCCTCGGACTGCTTGTCGCCGGGACCCTGCCGGCGTGGGAGGCGTACCGTGACCGGCTGCTGCAGCTTGTCGGACACGAACACTGACGACTGCTCCTTGAGTTCCCCCGCTTTGATGGAGCGGTGGTTACCTGCTGCCGGCTGGTGCAGGGGTAGCGATAGTTGGTTCGGCTGGGTTGTGCTGGCGGCCTCTATCCTGGCGAGGAGTCCATGAGCGATGAATCCGATTCGGGGGTCTGGGAGCCGCATGGCCGACGACGGTGTGCAGTACGAGTTCAAGTCCGTGCAGGCAGTCCGCGGCATCGAGGCCAGGTCGATCGCGAAGTGGCAGAAGGCTGGTTGGGAGTTCGTCGACCAGGACCAGGGGACGTTGCGGACAACGCTGAACTTCCGCCGCCCGAAGCCGAAGGTCCCGTGGGTACTCATTGCAGTGGCGGCCGGTGTCGTCCTGCTCCTGGCCATCGTCGGCGGAATCGCCAGCGCGCTACAGGGCGGAAACGACAAGGACCCCAAATCGCCAAGCGAGACGACGGTCGCGGCGAGCGAAAAGCCCTCGGAGACGGCGAAGCCCGACGAATCGGCTTCGGATGAGTCCGGCGCAGACCAGGTCCTGACGGTCGAGAACAGCAAGGATCTCGCGGCGCTCTTGGCGGTGCGGGACTACTGCGACGAGACGATCGGAACGTTCGTGGCCAAGTACGAGGGCAGGACCATCGAGTTCGACGGTTCCATCGCATCGATGCGAAATCACGGCGAGTACAGCACTCGCTACGACATCCTCGTCTCTCCGGGGGATAAAGGCCCGAAATCTGCGGCTGGGCCTGCATTCAAGTTCGAAGACGTCAACATCCCTGACCTGCATCTCGCTGGCGCGAACATTCCGAATTCCGTAGGTGCCGGCGACCTTCTCCGCGTCGTTGCTCGGGTTGGCGAGTACAACCCGGACCAGTGCCTGTTCATCCTTGAGCCGGTCTCTACAAAAATCCGGTAGCAGGGGTCTGCTGCACCGGTTCGCGGAGCTGGTCACGCAGTTGGGCTGCCACCGGTACGGTTGCACGACCTGTGGCACGCGGCTGCGGCGTTGGCATCGGCGGCCGGGTGGGCCTGGTGATCCAGCACGCCGTGGGCCCCGCCAGCCCGGTCACCGCTGCCAAGACCTATATCCATACGTTCAGACGATCAACGCAACAAACCCTACTCATCGGACATAACGCCGTCATCCGTCATCGCGAGTCGAGCGCCATGACCAACGCCGTGCGGGTACTGGCTTCCTGTTCGACGACGTAACCACGGGCGAGGCAGGCGCGGGCGAACGCGCCGACCTGGTCGCTGCGGACGGCGACTGGTTCCAGACGCGTGCGAATGTGGGTCGAGAATAGCTTGCCAGCGGTGTGTTCGGCGGTGCCGACGTCGATGACGCGGATGGCGGTTGCCGGTGGGAGGTTGTCATGGATGCGAGCGGTGATCCGGACGCCGCCGAGGTCGGCGTCGGTGCAGATCCAGGTGAGCTGCACCTGGGTGGCGGCTTGCCGGATCAGGTCGAGAACTGGGTCGGGTGGTTGTCCATGGCACCAGATGATGGGCAGGTGCGGGTGGGTGTCGCAGACGGCTTCGGCGGCCTGCCGGTTTTCGATGATCAGCAGTGGCCCGGTGCTGGCTGTGACGGTGATGGTCAGCGGGTGGGTGGGGTGCAGTCGGATGTCGTGCGGACCGGGTAGGCCGGACAGGTCGATGACGGGCCCGGTCGCCGGGTGTAACCGGACCGGGCCGGCGACGCCGATGTACGGCGACCGGGACAGGCCGATCTCGGCGAGCGCGGCCGGTTCGAAGCCGAGGTCCGCCAGCAGCCGTTGCACGTCGTCGCGGGCTTTGGTGTTTGCGGCGTGGTGTTGGACGAACGCGCGGACGGAGGGGTGGACGGCACCGGTGGCCAGGTCGGTGGCCGCGTTGACGGCCCAGGTGAGCCGGTCGGCGTGGTCGGTGCTGATCAACGCGTGCGCGACGCCGGGCCATTCGCCCGCCAGGTCGGCGGCGAGGGCGGCAGCCCGGGTCTGCAAGTTGGTGCGTTGATCGCGGCGGCTGGTACGGCGGTCCTTCTCAGTGGCGGTCAACGCGGGGTGTGGGTAGACCTTCTTCGGTGTCGGAGCTGGGCGGGCGCCTTGCAGCTCGTAACCGATGGTGATGCAGCCGGCGCGGGCGAGGGTGAACGCGATGATGTGGGCGCGATCGCCGAACCGGTCGGTGATCTGTTTCCATCCGTGCTCGCTGCGGATCAACCATGCCCAGTCTGTGTCAGACAGCAGCCCGTTCGGCCGGTGCGGTGGCTGTACGGGGTCGTCGGTGCGCAGCCGGATGGCGCGGTAGTACGGCACTCCGCTGCGGTTGCGGGGATACCGGCCGGAGGCGGGCAGCGGCGCGTACGCAATCAGCCCGGGCCAGTCGGTGATCGACCGCAGCACGATCTCCGGGTCCGATTCTTGGCCGGGGGTGGTGGGCTTCCCCCTGAGATGTGGACACCCTGAGACTGGATGTTGGTCCAGAGGAAGGGGTGTCCCCGTTGGGGCGTCCATCGAAGTACACGGAAGAGTTCCGGCGTGACGCGGTTGACCTGGTCCGT
>NZ_WAAS01000036.1:0-38194 GCF_008806585.1 Micromonospora sp. AMSO12t | reverse complement strand
CGAGCCGGCGCCGGAACTCGACGACGCGGAGCTGCGCGGGGCGCTGGAGGCGATCCTGCTGGTGGTGGACGAGCCGGTCAGCGAGCTGGTCCTCGCCCAGGTGCTGGAGCAGCCCGCCGAGCGGATCGGGCCGGTGCTGGACGAGATCGCCGCGGGCTACACGGCCGCCGGACACGGCTTCGAGCTGCGCCGGGCCGCGGGTGGCTGGCGTCTCTACACCCGCCCGGAATACGCCACCTACGTGGAACGGTTCGTACTGGACGGGCAGTCCGTGCGGCTGACCCAGGCCGCGCTGGAGACACTGGCCGTGGTCGCCTACAAGCAGCCCGTGACGCGGTCGCGGATCTCCGCCATCCGGGGTGTCAACTGCGACGGGGTGATCCGTACCCTGGTCTCCCGCGGGTTGGTCGAGGAGTGCGGCACCGAACCGGACAGCGGGGCGTTCCTCTACCGGACCACCACGATGTTCCTGGAGAAGCTCGGGCTGAACAGCGTCGACGACCTCCCGCCGCTGGCCCCGTTCCTTCCCGACGACGTAGAAGAGCTTGCCGATGCCACGCGATGACCGCACGCCCCGCCCCGACGCGCCCGCCTTCGAGGGGGCCGAGCGCCTGCAGAAGGTGCTGGCCGCCGCCGGCGTGGGTTCCCGGCGCGCCTGCGAGGACCTGATCTTCCGTCGCCGGGTCACCGTCGACGGCCGGGTCGCCCAGCTCGGCGACAAGGTCGACCCCGCCACCGCCGTGATCCACGTCGACGGCGAGCGCCTCGTCGCCGACACCCGACTGGTCTACCTTGCCATGAACAAGCCCCGCGGGGTCGTCTCCACGATGGCCGACGAGAAGGGCCGCACGGCGCTCGCCGACTTCCTCGGCAACCGGGTGGAGCAGCGGGTCTACCACGTCGGGCGGCTCGACGCCGACAGCGAGGGCCTGCTGCTGCTCACCAACGACGGCACCCTCGCGCACAAGCTGATGCACCCGTCGTACGGGGTGCAGAAGACGTACCTGTGCGAGGTGTCCGGGCCGATCCCGCGCAACCTCGGCAAGCGGCTGATGGCCGGCGTGGAACTCGAGGACGGGCCGGCGAAGGTCGACTCCTTCCGGGTGGTGGACACGCTGGGACGGACCGCCCAGGTGGAGCTGAGCCTGCACGAGGGACGCAAGCACATCGTCCGCCGCCTGCTCGGCGAGGCGGGCCATCCGGTGAGCCGGCTGGTGCGTACCGCGATCGGGCCGATCCGGCTGGGCGACCTGCGCGCCGGGCGGACGCGGCGGCTGACCAACGCGGAGGTCGCCGCCCTGTTCAAGGCCGTGGGTGACTGACCCCCGAGTTCGGGGTACGGCTGCCGGTAGGCTCCCTGGCGGCCCGGCGCGGGCGGCGCCCACCGGGCGGCGCGACGCCGGGCATCATTGAGAACGTTTGGACAACCGCTCGCGACACATCCGGTGTTTCGTGAGGTACGGGCTGAGGAGGACGACGGTGGAGGAAAACGAACGGGCCGGGCGATGTGTGGTCGCTGTGGACGGACCGTCCGGTTCGGGTAAGTCCACCGTCTCCCGGCGGCTCGCCGTCGGCCTCGGTGCCCGCTATCTCGACACCGGCGCCATGTACCGCGCCATCACCTGGGCGGTGCTGCGCTCGGGGGTCGACCTGACCGACGCCGAGTCGGTGGCCAAGGTCGCCGGCGAGGTGGACCTGCGCATCGGCACCGACCCGCAGGGGTACGGCGTGACCGCCGACGGCGTGAACGTCGACGCCGAGATCCGTGGGCCGGAGGTGACCGGGGCGGTCTCCGCCGTAGCCGCCGTGCCGGCGGTGCGCGCGCTGCTGGTCACCCGGCAGCAGGAGATGATCACCAATGCCGGCCGGATCGTGGTCGAGGGCCGCGACATCGGGTCCGTGGTGGCCCCGGACGCCGACCTGAAGGTCTACCTCACCGCCTCCGAGGCGGCCCGGGCCGCCCGACGCAGCGCCGAGGATGCCGCCGACGTGGCGGCGACGGCGGCCGACCTGGCCCGGCGGGACCGGCTCGACTCGACGCGCAAGGCCGACCCGCTGACCCAGGCCGCCGACGCCGTGGTGCTGGACACCACCGAGTTGGGCATCGACGAGGTCGTCGGGCGCCTGCGCGACCTGCTGACCGATCGGGGTGTGGCATGACCGACACCGACGGGTGGATCGAGCTGCGGGAACCGGACGTCGACACCGAGGAGCCGACCGGGCCGCAGCCGGTCGTGGCCGTGGTCGGCCGCCCCAACGTGGGCAAGTCGACCCTGGTCAACCGGATCATCGGGCGCCGTCAGGCGGTCGTCGAGGACGTCCCCGGGGTCACCCGGGACCGGGTGCCGTACGACGCGCAGTGGGCCGGCCGGCAGTTCACCGTGGTGGACACCGGCGGCTGGGAGCCCGACGCCAAGGACCGGGCCGCCGCGATCGCGGCGCAGGCCGAGACGGCGGTCGTCACGGCCGACGTGGTGCTGTTCGTGGTCGACGCGATGGTCGGCTCGACGGACGTGGACGAGGCGGCCGTACGGATGCTGCGCCGCAGCGCCAAGCCGGTGATCCTGGTCGCGAACAAGGCCGACAACACCGCCATCGAGATGGAAGCCACCTCGCTGTGGTCGCTGGGCCTGGGTGAGCCGTACCCGGTGTCGGCGCTGCATGGACGTGGCTCCGGCGACCTGCTCGACGCCATCATGGCCGCGCTGCCGGAGGCCCCGAAGATCGTCGAGAACCGCCCGCGCGGCCCGCGCCGGGTGGCCCTCGTCGGCCGGCCGAACGTCGGCAAGTCCAGCCTGCTCAACCGCTTCTCGGGCGAGGAGCGGGCGGTCGTCGACTCGGTCGCCGGCACCACCGTGGACCCGGTCGACAGCCTGGTCGAGATCGGCGGGGAGACCTGGCAGCTCGTCGACACGGCGGGCCTGCGCAAGCGGGTCGGCAAGGCCAGCGGCACCGAGTACTACGCCAGCCTGCGGACCGCCGGGGCGATCGAGGCCGCCGAGGTCGCCGTGGTGCTGCTGGACTCCAGCGAGCCCATCAGCGAGCAGGACCAGCGGATCCTGTCCATGGTCACCGAGGCCGGGCGGGCGCTGGTGATCGCCTTCAACAAGTGGGACCTGGTCGACGCCGACCGCCGGTACTACCTGGACAAGGAGATCGAGCGCGAGCTGCGCCGCATCCCGTGGGCGATCCGGCTCAACCTGTCGGCGCAGACCGGCCGGGCGGTCGACAAGCTCGCGCCGGCGCTGCGCAAGGCCCTGGCCAGCTGGGAGACCCGCGTACCGACCGCGCAGCTCAACTCGTGGCTGACCGCGCTGGTGCAGGCGACCCCGCACCCGGTACGGGGCGGTCGGGCGCCGAAGATCCTCTTCGCCACCCAGGCGGGCGTGGCGCCGCCGCGCTTCGTGCTGTTCACCACGGCTCCGCTGGACGCCGGCTACCAGCGGTTCGTCGAGCGCAAGCTGCGCGAGGAGTTCGGCTACGAGGGCAGCCCGATCGAGATCTCCGTACGCCCCCGCAAGAAGCTCGGCCCCGGCGGCCGGGGCAAGGCGCACGGCTGACCCGCCCGATCTGAAGCCGGGTGGGAGCACGCTCCCACCCGGCTTTTCCGCTGCCCATCAACTTCCCTATCCTCCTAGGATGCTGTAGGGGATGTGCGCGGGACGACGCGTTCCGGCACGGGAGGGGGCAGTGCGGACGGCGCGAAGATCCTGCGCTAAGCTGTACCGGCTGTCGCGGGGAGATCCGCGCGAGAGCATCGGGACGTGGCGCAGCTTGGTAGCGCACTTGACTGGGGGTCAAGGGGTCGTCGGTTCGAATCCGGCCGTCCCGACGGGTATTGAGCAGGGCATCCACAAGATCATCGATGATCTTGTGGTCACGGACGTGGTCACAGTGATCGCTACGGTTGAACCGTCGGTCTCACGTCGTGACCACGGGGGTGCCCTCATGACCGTCAACAGCTACCGCCTCAGCGGCAACAAAATCGCCTGGTACTACGTCATCGACCTGCCACCAGGGCAGGACGGCAAACGGCGCCAGCAGAAGCGTCGCGGTTTCCCCAGTCAGAAAGCCGCAGCGGCTGCTGAAAAAGCCGCGCTGCAGTCTTTCGGGCATGCTGGCCTGGCTGCCGACGGCAGCGTCGCCGCTGAACTGCAGGGATGGCTGGACGAACGAGAACTCGATGTCGAAGAAACCACGCTGTGCAACTACCGTGACCTGATCCGGTGCTACGTCAATCCGCACATCGGCTCCCGGCAGCTGTACGCCTTGGACAAGCGCGTCCTCCACGAGCTCTACAAGACGCTGCTTCGCTCGGGCAACAAGAGCGGCGGACCGCTGTCGGCCACGACCGTCCGCAATGTCCATCGGGTCCTCATGAAAGCTCTCAAGGATCTCGGTATCAGCATCGAAGGCGTGCGTCAGCCCAAGAAGGTTCAGCGGCAGACGATGGGCCGCAAGGGTGTGTGGACGGCGCCACAGGCCTCCGCTTTCTTGAAGTTCCATGCGACGCATCGGCTTCACGCGGCCTGGGTGCTCGCCGTCGTACTGGGCATGCGGCGCGGTGAGCTGGCCGGCTTGAAATGGACGAGGCTTGACCTCGCGCGGGGAGTCTTGTTTGTGGACTGGCAACGGACGACGACGAGCGCGGGCGTGGTGGAGAAGAGCCCGAAGGGCAGGAGTACGCGCCCCATCGCGATCGGAGGACTCGTTGTCGCGGTCCTCGAAGCCCATCACGAAGCACAGGCGGCTGAGAAGGCCGCCGCGGGCATCGCCTATCAGGACCTGGGCTACGTCTTCTGCCGGGAGGACGGCAAGCCGTACTACCCGAAGTACTTCACCGACAAGTGGGAACTCGCGTGCCGTGCGGCGGGCCTGCCTGTGATTGCTCTGCACGATGCGCGTCATACGTCGGCTACTGCCGGTGCGGACGGGGGCGTGCCCGAACACGTGATGCAACACCGGCTCGGCCACGCCGAAGGGCGTACGACCAGAATGGTCTACACTCACGTCCTACCGGACGCCGAACGAAGAGCAGCCGAACTCATGGAGCGCGCCCTGCTGTCGGGCCCTCGCCTAAATTAGAGCGACAGTCCAGGAAGCCGTCGCTGCCGTCGCGGCACTTGCCGGGTGAACCGCACCCGCTGGCGTAAAGCGGGCCGGCGTTTGAGGGATCACCCCCGCATACGCCGGGAGCAGGCCGAGCAGGACGAGTTCTTTCCGCTGCCCCGCGAATCACCCCGCGTGCGCGGGAGCAGAATCAACGGTGACGTCGCCGTGGACGCGAACGGCGGATCACCCCCGCGTGCGGGGAGCAGGGCGCGGCACCTGGTCAGAGGTGCCGCGCCGAGGATCACCCCCGCGTGCGCGGGAGCAGAGCGACGCGCGGGTCGATGACGTCGGCCGGCAGGGATCACCCCGCGTGCGCGGGGAGCAGCTGCCAACGGAGGGGACACGCCACGGGGCAGCGGGATCACCCCCGCGTGCGCGGGGAGCAGGAGCGCGTCCGCCTTGGCCTTCGCGTCCTTGAGGGATCACCCCGCGTGCGCGGGGAGCAGCGCCCCACCGGCGTCTACGTCTTCCCCCGGTTCGGATCACCCCCGCATGCGCGGGGAGCAGTGGTCCGAGCCGGCATAGCCCCCGGCTGTGTCGCCGCCGCGTGAAAAATCGGGCTCTGGCGCACATTTTGTGAGTCGCGCTCGTCGGTAGTTCGGGTTGGGTGCCGGGATGGAGATCATCCCGGCGTTGCTGCCGCACCTGATGGGCCTGCGGCTGGAAGCGGTGGTGATCCGGGCCGTCGGGGTCAGGATCAACGCGGCGACACAGACGGTGCGAGCACGCTGTAGCGCCTGCGGGACATGGTCGACCACTGTGCATGGTCGCTATGTGCGGCGGCTGGCCGATGTCAGGTTGGGTGGCCATGAGGTGCTCATCGCGTTGACGGTCCGCCGATTCACCTGCGTGAACGCCGAATGCGGGCGGCGGACGTTCGTCGAGCAGGTGCCAGGGTTGACCCGCAGGCATGCCCGCCACACGGTCCTCGCGGCAGGTGACCTGCAAGCCGTCGCGGTGGCGTTGGGCGGTCGACCGGGCATCTGGTTGGCGCAGCGGTTGGCGGTGTCAGTGTCCCGTTCGACGTTGATCCGGATGATCCGCCGGATGCCCGACCTGCCGCCGGTGACGCCGACGGTGCTGGGCGTCGACGACTTCGCCCGCCGTCGTGGCCACCGCTACGCGACAGTGCTGCTCGACATGCACACCCGCCGGCCGATCGACGTTCTGCCCGACCGCACCGCCGACACCCTCGCCGCGTGGCTGCGCGACCATCCTGGTGTTCAGATCATCTGCCGTGATCGAGGTGGCAGTTATGCCGAGGGCGCCCGTAAGGGAGCACCTGAGGCGATGCAGGTCGCCGACCGGTGGCACCTGCTGAAGAGCCTTAGCGACACCGTCGAGAAGGTCATCCGCGGGCACCGCCGATGCCTCCGCACCCACACCGATCTGACACTGGTCCTGGCCGCGCCGGCCGACGAGCCGTTCAGGACCGGACGTCGGGCGGCGAACACCCGCCAACGCCACGCGGCCGTGCACGCCCTGCGAGCCGAAGGACTGTCGATCAGCGCGACCGCCCGCCGCCTCGACATGAACGTCAGAACCGCCCGCAAGTACGCCCACGCCGCCACCGCCGAGGCGTTGATCGGCCCGAACGCCAGCAGCCGCCCCAGCGTCCTCGCCCCGTTCCACTCCTACCTGCGGCAACGTTTCACCGATGGCGTCCATCAGACCGTTGACCTGCACGGGGAGATCGTGGCCCGCGGCTATCAAGGGAGTGTGCGGGTGCTGCGGGACTGGCTCGCCTCGAACCGCACCCGACCGACCCCCGCGACCGCAGTCCGGGTGCCGTCGGCCCGGCGGATCACCGCCTGGATCATGCGCCCCGGCCACAAACTCAGCGACGACGACTGCGCCGATCTCGCGGACGCCCGCCGCCGCTGCCGTGACCTCGACAGCGTCGCCGGCCTCGCCCGCGGGTTCGCCGCGCTGGTCCGCCACCAGGGCACCGGGCAGCACCTCGACGCCTGGATCGACCGCGCCCGCCACGCCGGATACCCCGAGATCCGCGGCTTCGCCGCCGGCCTCGCCGGCGACCGCGACGCCGTCGTCGCCGGCCTCGCCCAGCCCTGGAGCTCAGGCCCGGTCGAGGGCCAGGTCAACCGCATCAAGACGATCAAGCGACAGATGTATGGCCGCGCGAACCTCGACCTCCTCCGCAAACGCGTTCTCGCCACCCATGAGCCGTCGTTGCGAAGATCAATCACAGGATGTGTGCCAGAGCCAAAGTTCAGCCGGCGTTGACAGCTGTGACCCAGGGCCGTCCTTCCGCTTGGTGGCTGCACTGCACCGGATGCGGCCAGGGCGAGGACGCAGCCCGTACGCCGTCGAGGCCGACGCCGCGCGGCGAGGCTGACGTGGCGCTTGGCGTTGCGTGCTGCCTCTGTCGACGACGACAGTGGGGCACTGTAGACGCCACCGTCACACTTTGAAAGGCTTTCACGGCACGGTGTGCATGCGTTGGGTCGACCCTTGGCCTCGACCTGTTGTCACGGTGGCACGTTCTTGGAAGGGGTTTGCGGGTGACACACGATCTTCCGCCACTTGTGGCGCTGCCGTCCGCAGTTGTCGAGACGGACGTTTGGCCGCTGCTGTCGAAGGCGATTGGCGGTGACGAGCACGGCCTTACTATTGGTCATCGTCGCTGGCTGACGGTCGCGAGGCATCACTCCTCGGCCCTGTATGAGAGCCGCGAGCTATCACCGGTCGTGTCGCCGTCGTGCCTGTCGTTACTAGAGAACGTGGGCAAGTCGGTGTTGAATCAGGAGTTGACCATGGCGGTCAGCCGTCGTGCGGCAGGGTGGGATGTCGCGCGACGAGACGCCGCGAAGGCTCGCGTGATCTCGTCGGCTCGTCGCATCCTCGCCGATCGCCTCGGCGTCGCCGACCATGGCCTGTTCGGTTCTGGTGAGCGGCAGGTCCTGCTCCAGCAGGTAGCACGCGGTCAGGTGGCTCGTAGTTACGAGGCGGTCGCGTTGCAGGTGCTCGGCTGGTGGTCTCTCCTATTGCCGGGTCGCCGAATTCGGGCGCTCGTTGATGATACATATACCATTCACGCGCCGGCAGTAGAGGATGCACGCGACTGGCGAACCATCTTCGACAAAAACTTCGGCAAACTGTCGCCGGAATACTCGGTCACCGAAGACGGTCCGGACCATTCCCGTAGTTTCAAGGTGCTGCTGAGGACAAGGGATGGGCGTTCAGCGGTTGGTGCTGGTCAGCGAAAGAAGCAAGCGGTTCAACGTGCCTGTCAGGCGTACCTCGTTGCCCACGCGCAGGGTCTGCTTGATCGTGTCGAGCCGGTCAACTCGGCCGCTGTGCCCTGCAAGGACGGTCGCACCTCTCCTGTTTACTCTGAGCATCGGCGTTTGGCGCGTGAGTTCGGATGCCCTGATCCGTATCTCTTTGCGAAGGCCCTCACCCACTCCTCCTGGGTGTACGAAAACCTCGCTCGTGGAGATACCCGATTGGACGGTAATGCGGTATTGGCGAACCTGGGAAGCGCGGTGCTTGCGACGTGCTTTACACGCGCCAGAGCCAGTCATTTGTTGAACACCACCGGCAAGCCTGATCCCGATATCTCATTGACACTCACAATGCCAGACAGTGACCTTCGCTCACTCGCCGCGGCACTCGGGCTACCCGCCGCAGCACTGCTTGGTGCAGGGCAGCGAACAGTGGGAGTGAGTGACGAAATGGCTGCGAATTTCGTGCAGGCAACGTTGGCAGCCGCCTTCGTGCAGACGCCGGATTGGACTGTTTTCGAAAGCCGTCTCCCTGCAGTTGTGTCCAGATTTCTGCTTGAGCAGAGTAGGCGGTCGCTGCTAGATCCGGTTACGCTCATGCAGGAGTTGGCTGCCGAGCTGCAGTTTACGTGGCAAGAGGATAGCGAGAAGTTTGGCCCTGACCATCGTTCTGAATATCAAGTCACGACCCGCCTGATTGCTGGCGCTTCGGGGGTCGCCACAAGTGGCCGTGGGCCGAGCCTAAAATCTGCCCGGAAGCAGGCAGCGCAGACCGTGCTCGATGCGGACCAGTTGCGTACCGGCCATGCAATAGATGATGGCCGGGGCGATATCGCGCGATTTCTTGTAGAACGGCAGCTCGACGCGTTGACTACTACCCGGCGATCGCGATGGGAGCAGTTGCAGCGGCGAAACGCTCTTGGCGCCAGGTACGTTGCCGCTGGCCAGTGGGAGAGCTTCGGGCGCTGGAATCGCGAGGTGCTGCGCGCAATGCCGGCAACCTCAACGCCGCCGCTCGATAGCCTGGACACTCTCGCTGAGTATTACGGCGATGCGGTGCGGCGTATGCAAGTTCGACCCCAATTCGTCGCGGCGCTCACACGGGTCGTCGATTGGATTAGGTCGACCGAAGAGGATGACAGGATTATTCTTCAGGAAAGTCCGTGGAGCGAACTATTGGCCCTGTCTGCTGCACAAGGGGTGTGGCTTTCTCCGAACGATGAAGCCGATCTCGTAGAAGTCCTCCACGACTGGGCACTCTTGAACAAGAAACACTTTGCCGTACGTGTTGATGCTCCAACGGACGTAGTGCCGGTCGACAAGCGATCGGCGTCGGCCATCCTGCGGATTCTGCAGCAGTCGACGCCGGCAGCCATTGGCCAGCGGGCACCAATATGCGCCAGCCTGTCCTCCGGCCCCGCAGAGCATGTCGTTCGCCTTTATGTAGAACACGACTGGGCGCGTGACCCTCTGGAGTCGCCATTTATCGCATTGGTATGCGAGACAACGTCAGACATTACCGTGACACGCGCCGGTCGTGAGGTTCGCATTGAGGTCGGACACCGAACCCTGATGTCCTCGGCGGGCTGGTTGTGGGCGGCAGTCAGGCAGGCGCACCGGGCCGACGACTACGACCACGAACTCAGTGCGCTCATCCACAATCTCAAGAATGAAGTCACGGCAGCGCGTGTGGCGCTGACCAGCGCGACGACAACGCGCACCCAGCGCCGCGAGTCGGACCTGGCTGCCAGTAAGCACCTCGACACAGCCATGACTATTGCGCACCGGCTAGCTGACGCCGACATGCTGTACACCTCCACAGTAGACGGTTCGACTGACTTGACTATGTTCCTTCGCAGCTACACAGGGGACCTCATTCGGACCCTTCCGCCGACGGTGCGCGTGATCCCCCCGACGACGCCCCCGGCCGTTGTGGCGGTCAGCGGAAGCGTCTTACGGGGGATGTTTGACAACCTTGTGAAGAATGCGGTCGAGGCCATGCAGAACGAAGGAGAACTCGCCTTTGACTACACCGTGGTGTCCGGTGACAACCTCGTTCTCTTGGAAGTGCGGGACACTGGGCCAGGGCTGCCGCCGCAAGTCATTCAGGCTCTCAGATCTGGAACCTCGGTCCCGAGCAGCAAGCGTCACGGAAGTGGACTCGGCCTACCCGGCGTCATGCGCGTCCTACGTCGGATTGGCGGTGACTTGCAGCCACTCGATACCACCGCAGGGGGGTGGCTAGTCGCCTTGCCGCTTACCTCAACCACCGAAGAGGAGGCCCCACGTGACTGAACCAATCCCTGTAGCACGGCGTCCGCGGCTGCTGTTCATCGACGACCAACGTGAGGTCGCCCGCACGCTCGCCAAGCTGCTCAATTCCTTGTCTGTTGAGTGCCGGTTCGCCGACGACGGGGAAACTGGGCTGCGACGGCTCCAGTCCGAAGTCTTCGATCTCGTCATTGTGGACCTCCGTATGCCGCCAGTAGAATGGGGCGGCCTTTGGCTGCTAGAGAAACTTGCCGAACACCAGATTGCAGCGAACGCGATCGTGCTGTCCGGCGAGGCTGGACAATCCGAAACGATCAAGGCGATGCGACTCGGCGCTCTCGACTTTGTTGTGAAGGACAATGCCCAGGCGGAGCTGTGCGATCGCGTCAAGGAAGCGCTCGCCGAGGCCAGGCGACTCCGCTGGCAGTTTGCGGCAACAGGCCTTCCCGCTCCTTTGTCGATTCCTTTCACTCGGATGGCGTTGCGAAATGATGAGATTCACAAGTTGCGAGCGGCCGTAATTTGTGTAGAGGCGGTGTATCGATTCGCCGCCCTGGCGGCATGCGCTGTTTGTGGCCCTTCCGGCCGGAATCTCTTGGTCGATTCCCTTGCTAGTCCGAGCATGGGCACATGGCAGCACCTATGCCGCCGACTCCTGGATGACCTGCCCCCCTCCACACTGCGGCGATGGCTGGAATTCATTGTCGGAACCACTGCAAACGAGATCACTACCCTTCGCAACGACCTGCATCACGGTGCCGACCCTACTCGACGCTGGGCGCAGGAGCATCTACCTATAGTTGGTGACTGGCTCGACCAGTTCCTCGCACTGGCGCGATACTGGCCACACATCAGTCTGATCGTGCCAGGCGCGCTCGAGTACAAGAATGGCCGCTTTCTTGTTGACGCCGCGACGATCTCGGGAAATGCGTCTGCAGTGGGTTCGGACCGCCTCTCCCACGACAAGCCGTTAGATGCGGGTCATGTTCACCTCCTTGCGGAAGGCTCACTGATCGACATGTGGCCCATGGTCCTCGCAGAGCGAGGAGAAATGCCAGGGCGATGGAACATCTTCGTACTTGACAGCTATCGAAACAGCGGAAGTCGGGCGGGAACCGCTACGGGCAAACTGCGCTACCTTGATCTAGAGCGTGGCGAGCGGGCAATGTCGCCGGCAACGGTCGTCGAAGACATCCGACTCAGAACGGACTGACTCGACTTACCTGCCGTCTTGGCTCGCGTGCAGATGATCACTCCCGAGCATGGCCAGCGAGCCTGCGAGAGAAGACCCCGTAGGTGTCACAGGACTATGCGATGCGGCGAATCGCTGCGTATCTGGTTGAGCCAGTGGACGGTAGGACCGGATCACCCGCGTGCGCGGGGAGCAAAACACCCGCGCCAGCGCGTTGAGCGCGGCCTCGGGATCACCCCCGCATGCGCGGGGAGCAGGCCGTCTGCTGCACGTCGAGCAGCGGCTTGTACGGATCACCCGTTACCCCGCGTGCGGGGGAAGCAGCACACGTGCGCGGTGTACTGACTGTTCTTGACCGTGGAACGGCTGCACTCGTCGGCGATCCAGCCGTGCACGGCCCGGTCAACGGCACCGTTCGTGATCATTCGTACGGGGATGTGACCGAGGGCGGGAACCACCCGTTTCCGCCAGCCGGCGAGGTATGGATCTAGCGTCTTCCGCTCCAGGCCACGTAGCGCCAGCGTCATTACGCTGTCGCCGTATTCGGCCAGTCGCTTTGTCGCGGCGACCGGGTCGACGCCACCTTGTGCCGCACTGACCATCCCATCGATCCATGCTTGGGCCTTTTCGGGGGTGGCGACCGTCGTGGGCTTTGGCAGCCGGCGCTTCGTCGTCGGGTCGACCCATCGGACGCGTGCCCGGGTAGGGACACGGTGGTCAAGGTTGGGGCGGCGTTGGCACTCGACCGGCAGCTCAGCTCTACGTGATGCTGGGATCTCCGCCGAGGTCGTTGGTGAGATCGGTCAGCGTCAGTGGTTCGTCTGCTAGGCCGGACACCTTAAGGGATAGGATCGCGGCTTCGACATTGTCCGCGTAGACGATGACGGCGAGTTCCTCCCGGGCGCGTGAGACGCAGACGTACAGCAAGCGCCGGCTTCGTTCGACGGTCGTGTCTTTGCCGTTCGCCTTGTTTTCGCGGTCAGTTTGCGACAGTTCAGCGAGTCCGAGGAGTTTGTCGTAGGAGTATGCCGGCAGGACTCCTTCGGAGTCGTCTAGCAGGACGATGACCCGCGGGAACTCGGCGCCCTTCGTCGCGTGCTGCGTCGAGTAGGGCGACTGACGGCTGACATAGCGAAGGTAGCCTTGGAGCTCGCGCACGTCGCACGTCATGAACGCATCGAGGACTTCTCGGGCCTTCTCGGACAGGACCTGGTCGCTGTGGGGTCCTTCGGGGTCGAGGTATCGGGCGAGTTGTGGAACCGGGTCGATAAGTCTGGTGCGGTGTGCGAACCGTAACGCCTTCCCGACCGAGCCGGGGCCGGCGGCGGCGACGAGGCCACGTAGATCAGTCACGGCTTCGCGTGCGGACGTTAGTCGCTCCCGCACGACGCCCGCTCCGGCGAGGCCGTCACGGATCAGACCGCTGTGTTTGCGCAGGATACGGAGCGCGGCGTTGTCGTTCGAGGCGTCGCACAGGGGCAGGATGACGTTGGCGAACGGCGTGATGGGCCAGGCTGTGCCTTCGATGAACGCGGTGGCCAGTGCAGGTGGGTTCTTCGGGTGGAAAGCCGCGTGCAGGTTGGCGAAGCCGAGTCGCCGGGCCGCGAGCTTATGCATGGCGACGAGAATCTTCACGCCGTCGGGTCCGTCGGCGGACCAGGCGTCGCTCGACGTGCGGTGTGCGAGCCAGCGGCGAACGGCATCCATGCTGGCGACACGGTCGGCGTCGGCAGGCAGAACAATGAAGTAGGCGTGTCCCTCTGGTGTAAGTTCGTTGGGTCGGCCGGGTGTCTGCTTGTTACCGTCGGCGGCGGCTCGTACCCGGTTGACGACCTCGAGCACGCGGCGCGAGGAGCGAAAGTTTTCGGGTTTGTTGATTAGCGCCCAGTCCGGCTCGGGGGGAACCTGGCCGATGCCGGTGGGGTAGATCTGCTGCATCGGGTCGCCGAAGAATCCAAGGCAGAAGTCGCTCTTGACGCTTCTGTACATGTGGATGAGGCCCGCAACGACGTCCGCCTCCGTATCTTGGCTTTCGTCGACGAAGAGGATCGGGAAGCGGGTCGCAATGACCTTTGCCAGCAGCGGTTGCTCCATGAGCATCCGCGGCACCATCTTGAGGACATCCGCGTGTCCGACCTGCCCCCTGCCGTAGTCGGGCCCGACGCTGTAGGTGAACTTGCGGACCGAGTGGAGCCCGTCTAGTTGACGTTGGTAGCGAGCTCGGTCCTGGGTCAACGCGTCACGCTTCGTGGGTGCCTTCGCCTTGTCGATCTTGCCGCTAAGCTCGTCGAGCTTGCCGGCGAGTTGGCGCTTGATCCAGGCACCGATGTCCGACTGGAACGGTGCGACGACGTCCCACAGGAAGCTGTGAATCGTCGACACATAGACCAGAGGGTCGTCGTGGACATCGCCGTGGATCTCGGCTGCGGCGACCTCCGTGTAGGTGATGCAGGCTATGCGCTGGGTACGCGCCCGGAACTGGGTACGGCGGGTTGCTGTCACGTGCGCCAGAGCCTTGACGAGCGAGGTAGTCTTCCCAGAACCCGCGCCGGCGGTGACGATGAACCCGGCCTTTCCCTTGCGGTCAAGGACATCGCGGATCAGTCGGTCGGCGTCCGTGTCTCGGGCATCGATCCGGCCGGTCATTTACCAACCTCGGCTTCGATCGCAGTCAAGGGTGCGGTTTCGGGCGGATTGACCGTGACCCGGTCTCGTAACCAGTTGAGACCGTCTGTAATGTACTGCGGCGCGGTCCACTGGTTGTGGTCCTTGGTGATGAGCGCGAGGGCGAAGTCGGTTTTGTCGAAGGACTTGACGCGGTTGTAGATCTCCTCGTGTAAGCCCTCCAACGTCATGGCCGCCGCTCCCGAGACGCGGAGCCGGAGATCGGCCTGTGCCTCATGCTGGCACCACCCGAGGTTCTCCAAGGCGAATGCCTCTTCGAAGGTGCGACCAGCTAAGGCTGTCTGCCGATCGCCCCAGCTGATCGGTCGGCGGATCTGGTATGCAATTCGGATACATCCCGGAGTACCGGCGGCGGCCGGTGAGGACTTCACAGCCTCGTCCGCATCGAGAAGCTGGTCGATCGATCGGATACGAGGGATCCATGAGGCCAAGGTTTCGTTGCTCGTAACCGCGCCCGCCTGCGTCGTCATACACGCCGACCTAGCTGCAGGCACCTTGTCGGAGTCGGTCGCGGCCGCGTCGGGGCTCGGCCCTCGCACGCTGTCCAGGTCCGTGATGACCAGCGTGGGAAGTTCCAGAAACGTAATCAGTTCCTGGAACTTGTGGGCATAGGCCCCGCCGACCTCAAGGATCGTGAGGTGGCTTGACTGGAGCTCAGGCACCGATTTTTGAATGATCAGTGGCAGTAGTAGCCTTTCGACGTTGCCCTCGACCAGAATCGCAGCGTCGGCGAAGAACAGGTCGCAGTGGGTCAGTTTCAGGTATTGCCGAAGGAAGTGCCTGGTGTCATCCTCCGTCGTCTCCCGGAACGTCATCAGATCCTTCACGTCGGTGTGATGGACATTGCCGTCTGCGCCGGTCCGCTTGAAATACCGAATTGGCTCAAACGACTTCTCGTAGATGACGTGAGCGGAGTGTGTCGTGACGATCATTTGAGTGGCGAAGGCCGGCTCAACCTGTGGAAGGATTTCACGGATCTTGCGGATGAAGACCTGCTGCAGTTGAGCGTGTAAATGTGCCTCGGGCTCCTCGATGAACACTAGGTGGATCGGGGGTCGCTCACCTTCGGCATCGATCCATCGATGGTGAAAGTCCAGGACCTCGACTACCATGTAGATCAGATTTTTGAAGCCGAGCCCGTTGTACTGGTCGGGCAGCGTTCGCTCAGATCTGCCCATCGAGCCGCCGGTCGCAGGTAGAGCGTAGTGGACCCGGGCGCCGCTGTTGAGGACGCTCTGGGCATTGAAGGCAGCCTTCACCACCAATCGCGGATGGACGAAGCCTGGATAGCCGAGGTCGGCAAGCTTGTCCAAGGTCGGCTCAAAGACCTTCGCGAAGTGCTCGTTGAGATGGCGTTCCGAGTCCGCAATCGCAGCGACCGCCGCGAGATCATTCTCCCGCTGTTCGAGATTGCGGGCGTAGAAGCCACTCAACTTCCGAGACAGGTCTTCGGCCCGACCGCGGCTCTCGCCGTCAACCAGGTGACGCTGAGCGTCAAGGAAGTCAACCTTGATCAACGAGTCGAGCTTGGCGCCGAGGCGGCTCGCGCTGTCGCGTGCAGTGTAGGGGGCGTATCCCGCAATCGGCTCCAGCCGCTCGTCGCAGTGGGTGGCGTCCAGGATCGCGTAGGTGATCTCGTACTCGTGCCGCAGCTCACGGCTTAGATAGTCGGTCAGCGACTGCGGCCATGGTTCGTAGTTGGAACCCTCTGGGCGTTCGACGGCCAGTGCCCTGCTGCGGTACTCCTCGAAGTTTTCGATCAGGGCCTTGCCGTTCTTGGGCATGTACGAGAGGCGGATTCCTACCAGGCCGGAACTCCAACTCAGGTTGGGCAGAAAGTCGACGACACGGTGCAGGTTGTCATCATCACCGTTCAGGTCGAGCCAGATGTCCAGAACGATGCGCGGAAGTCGCTCGTCGGGATCATCCGAAGCGGCGTCGAACGCGTCGAACTCTGCCCAGCAGTCGGCGGTGAAGTCGTAGAGCCGGAACCGCTCTTTCTCGGCACCGAGGAACAGTCGGAACACCTGTGCGGCCGAGGTCTTCCCGCTGTTGTTTGCGCCGACGAAGACCGTCGTCTCGGGGTCCAGATCGATCCTGACGTCTCGGAGCCGCCGGAAGTTCTTCACACGGAACGTCTTGACGTACACGCCGCTCCATTCGCTGCAGAAGCACGCCGCGAAGAGCGCGCGTTTAACCGTCAACGTCCAGCCTGCTGCCAAGCGCCACGTTCGACATCTCCGTGACGCCTCTTATGGCGCCTGGCTTCAACCTCCGCTGCGACCGACCTGATCCAGCGACGCAGATCGTCGTCGCGTTGAGGCCAGATGGTCAGCTGTGTCCGTCAACGAGTGCGATGCTCGCGTGACCCAACGATGATCTACCACTCGCTGCGGAAACGCCAACACCGGTAGTGTCAAGTAGGCGACGAAACCCGGGCCGTGGGCAAGCCCAGAAGGGCAGGAATTCTACGGCAACTTGCACCTGTTTGGGTGCTCGTCAGAACCCCCTGGCCAGCCGCGCGACCGTCCGCCCGCGTAGGCCGCGCTTCCGCCGGCTTCATGGCCCATAGTCGCGCGGAACGAAGAACGAGAGTATCGAGCCGACGGCGATTGCGATCCAGCCCGCTCGATGGGCCATCCAGGGAAGGGCGCCGAAGGCCACCCGGCCAAGTGGGCTCCGCCGGTGTGCTGACGGGTGATCCTCCTCGACTACGTCTTGGTGCTAGCCGACACGCCGTTCGCTGCGGGACAGCAAGTCGCATTCGTCTGAATCGTGACCAGTGTGATTACCTTAACTCCTGGAATGGGCCCGCTCCGTGGTCTCCCCGACGCATGCTCTCCTATCACGGAAAGGCCCAGGTCGCAACCCTGCGCCATGATCCTTTGGTTCGGATGCCATAACCTCGGCTCCACGATGTGCCATTGACCAGATGATCACGCCACCCGTCTGGCAAAGATTTTTCTCTGAGCCTCAAGGTAGCGGCGCAGGTCGACAACGCTATCGGTCTCGGAATCGGCCGCGTCTCCTAGAACCTCGTCCGGCTCTATGGAGTTCGCCTCAGCAAGTTTTCGCGTGTAATCGCCAACGAGGTTGACTAGCGTTTTCCACTGCTCGACCGAAAGATCAACGGTGATAACGCCGCCGACGGAATAGGCTTGCACCGCATCCAGGTCGGAAATGAGCTGGCTGACGACGCCGACGTCTAGTCGTCCTTCGCGAGCTGCTTCCAGGTAAGCACGCAATGAGGCGTTGAAGTTTTTGAGGCAGCCGGGGATCGCACGCTTGCGCCTCCTTGCGGCGATCAGCGCAGCGCCTCCAACGACTGCCACTCCCGCGGCGGTGACCCCGACGATGACCCACGGGTTTCGTAGCCTGCCTCTGAGACTCGCTACAGCCCGCTCTGCTTGGTTCTTTACCGGGCCGGCGACCTCATCCAAGTGCTTGAAGACTTGTCCCGTGGCGGCATCTCGAACCACGCTGCCGATGCGGAACAATTCTCCCGTGGCTATTCGAGCCTGGATCTCCGGCGGTATGTGAAGGTGGACCTGCTCGATCACCTGATCGATCACTGCTCGTCCTCCGCCGCAGACTCCTGGTTCCTGGCATCTAGGTCGGCTCGATTGTAGAGATTCGTGATGGCTCACCGAACGACACGCGCTCCCAGGGCCCGGCAAAGTCGTCAGGTGATGCCGAGTAGGGCCAGCAGACGGGTGCTGTCGAGGGCGTGATGGCGGTTGGCGGCGGCGATGTTGGTGATGTCGGCGGTGCGCAGCGCGTCGATGGCGGTGTTGCGCAGGGCGGCCATGACCTGGGGTCCGGTGCCGGTACGGGTCTGGGAACGGTCTTCGTCGTAGGTGGCGATCCCCGACGGCACGCTGATCCCGATCGACCGGGTCGCCGACCAGAGGCCCTACTGCTCCGGAAAACACGAGCGTCACGGTGTGAACGTGCAGGTCATCACAGACGCAGTAGGACGCCTGGTCTGGGCCTCGCCAGCGCTGCCTGGCGCCATCCACGACCTGAGCGCCGCCCGAGCCCACGGCATCGTCGACGCGTTCAACAGCGCTAACGTGATGACCTTCGCGGACAAGGGCTATCAGGGAGCCGGAGGCAGCGTGCGCACGCCGTTCAAGCGCCACCGCTACCGGCCGAGGCTGTCCCACCGCCAGCGGCCCTCAACCGTGGCCATGCCCGGCTCCGCGCCCGCGGCGAGCGCGCCATCGCCATGCTCAAGACCTGGAAGATCACCCCCGGCGTGCGCGGGGAGCAGGGTGAGTCGGTGACCGTGGACACGGGCGACCTGGATCACCCCCGCGTGCGCGGGGAGCAGCCCGACGAGGTCATGACGGACCCGAAGGCGTACGATCACACCCCGCGTGCGCGGGGAGCAGGCCCGCTGACCTGCGGCTCTAAAGATCAACAGAGTGGCTTTCCATGACTTTGGCTTGCAAGATCGTCCGGGGTTGACCTGGGAGGATGCTTTCTGTGGTCGGTGTGCAGCTCTCTTGATCGCACAGATGGTGATCTTGTTCCTGTGCAGGAGCGCGGCCAGGTCGTATGGGCTTTGGGCGTCGCTGGCGAGGTTGGGATGACCGGCGGGTCTTGCGATGATGTGGTCTTCCCTGAGGTAGAGGATCTTGCGCCGGCGGTTGGTGGGCTGTTGGGCCTGGTGTGGCCGTGGCGGCATCGGTAGCCGGGGCGTTGGTTGATCCAGTGCGATTCCATCTTTCGGCCGCACGCTCCGCAGCGCAGTAGTCCGGTGAACAAGGTAGCTGCGCATCGTCCCGTCGCGGGCGGTCCGGTGGCAGCGGACGGCCTGGGCGGCGACGAAGTCCTGCTCGCTGACCAACGCGGCGTGAACCCGTTGCTTGGAGACCACCCAGTCTGCGGTTGGGTTCCGTCGGACGGGTTCTCACTCCGCGCGGCTGGCATCGGTGTCGGTGTGCACGGGCTGCCGGTTACAGACCTGCCGGCCGGAGTAGCGAGGGATGGCGAGGATCGCCGCGACCGTTCGTAGGGTCCACCGGTCGCCACTGCGGTGGGGATTGCGGTCGGGATCGTCGCCCGATGGGCACGGTATGCCGGCGTCGTTGAGGGCACGCGCGATGCCGGCGAGACTCTGGCCGTTGAGGCGTTGGGCGAACATCCACCGCACGTGTCCGGCCGTGGGCGGATCCGGATCGAGTCGTTGAAGCCGGCGATCCCAGCGCGCGTGCGCGGCGTTCGGATGAGGGCCAGTGTCAACGAGTCGGTAGCCGTAGGGCGGCCGGCCGCCCAGATACCGTCCCTGCTCCCGCGCTTGGGCCCGCATCGCCGTGACGGCCCGGAACCGGGCGCGCTGCACCTCACGTTTCGACTGGGCGCCCGGCATCATGATCAGCGCTTGGTGGGTGGGTCGTGGTGATCGACGGGTCCGTCCGTCTCGGGCAGCCACAGCTGCACGCCGTGATGATCGAGCACGGGGGCCAGGTGCTGCAGTTGGTTGGCGGAGAACGCCCGTTCGTACTCGCCGACCACGATTGCGTCGAACCCGCGATCTGGGTCTTTGAGCGCGGCCAGCAGCGCGGCGGCCTGTGGGCGCTGCCGCCAGCCGCGGCGGCGGGAGCAGCCGACGTCGAAGTACTCGGCGACGATCATCCCGTGAGCGGCGACGAGCTCGCTGGCGCAGTCCCGCTGCCAGTGCCGGGACCACGACCACTGGCCGGCCGGGAGTTGGCTTTCGAGCCCGGGCACAGCAACGCCTTGTCGACGGATCGGCTGGGCGACGGTGTTCCTTCGGAAGCGGCGGCCGCCGGCGGCGGCCCGTCTACTCAAGAACATCGGCACAGGCCGAGTGACGTCACCGCCATGCGGCAAGCGGGACAGGCATCGGGACGGATGCGCGGGCTGGGTAGCGAGGCTTTCGGCGCGGCGACGCTGAGTCGGTCGACCCACGAGTCAGGCGTTCGATCCGGACGGTCGTCGTTCTCCCAGTACGTGGCGGGGGTCGGCCGACCCGCGCATCTCCGCGCCGGCGTACCAGTCGCCGATCGTTCGCCTGACGACCATGCAGTCCTCCGATGTCGGGCTCGGGGACAGTGCGGGAAGAACAGCCGGTGCTCCACGCCGGGTTGCCTCCGACTGTGCTGCCGAACCTTATTTGTGGGTGTCTGCCGGCGAGTGCCGGCCCTCAACGGGCCGGCGGCGACATGTGAATGCCGCTCGAATCGTGAGAACGAAGAGTAGTGGCGGCACTTCAGGGATGACAGTGCCGGAGTCGAGGTGATTAACTGTCCCGTTGACGGGACTCTGGCACCGTCCGGCGGTCCCGCAGATCCACTTGGGATGGTTAGGATCGCCGCTTCAGCGCGTTCGACGACGCTGGTTGTCCGTGTCGGGGTGGGCAACCAACGGGGCGAGTGGAGTGGGCATGCACCATCTGACAGTTCGTGTGGCCTGGCACGACAATGCGTGGAACGGCAGTGTGTGTGCCGACCCAACCGGCAATCCCTACTGTCTCGACCTCGACCGGATCCGGATCGGTCGAAAGGACGCCGAGGAGCGGATGCTGGCCCTACGTCCGTTCGCCGAAATCGACCACGACAGGCGCCCGCCGTGCGTGGCCGAGTCGGGCGCGTTTATGAACGCCGAGCCGTGGATCCGGCAGTTCGACCATCCCTACACCAAACTGCGGGACACCGCAGCCACCCACGGTCACCTGCGTCGGACGCCGGTGAAGGTGCCTGAATACTCCACCTTCGCTGTGCCGTTCGCCTGGATGTTGCGGGAGCGGTCGGCGGAGATCGAGGAGCGACTCCCCGAGGCGTTGGCGCCCGACGAGCCGCCACCCTTCCCGTCGCCGTGGGTCTTCCCGGCCGAGCGCCAGCGGCAGCTGCTGGACACCTGCTTCCGTCGGATCACGCCGGGCAGTTCCCTCGTCGTCTTCTACACGAAGTCCGGGCACCCGTTGGGCGACGGCATCAACCGCCTGGTCGTCGGGCTGGGGCGTATCGAGACCATGCGCGGCATCATCGAGTACGACGTGCCGTCCGGCGAGGCGACCTACCCGCTGTGGGACCGCCTGATCAGCCACTCTATCCGGCAGGACGGCGTTGAGGGTTTCCTGCTTCCGTACCATGCCTACCTCGCGCCGACCGGCAGTCCCGAGGAGGACGAACGGCGCCGTGAGCTGCTCAACGAGATCGCCGTCGTGCCGGATCGTGGGCAGATGCTGAACTTCTCCTACGGTAGTGAGGTCGTCTCATCGGATGCGCTCCTCGCCGTCCTGGAGCAGTCGCTCGCCGCGGTTCGGGCGATCATTCGGCATGGTGTCGTAGCCGGGCCCTGGCTTGAGCGGGAGGAGTGGCTCAACGCGCGGATCGCTGAGACTTGGGCCGACCGTGGTGCGTTCCCCGGCAGCGGGGCGGTGCTCGAGGCGCTGGGTCTGCGGCTCGCGACGTCGCTGCTCTACGAACTGAGCAGGGACGGCGTGCTCCGGCCGGCCGAGGATCCCTGGCCGCTTCTGGACGCACTGCTGTCGGGTCGCCGCGAGCCGCCGAACGTCGTCTATGCCGCCGACCTGGCTGCTGCCCGTAACACCTGGCTCGGGCTTCCTGCGCCACGGCGGAACTTCGTGATGCTGCTCAGCCGGTTCGCGCTCACCACCTTGGCGGCCCGTCGTTGGCTCGAGCCGGGGGAGCGGGCGGACGGGACCGAACGAGCCGTCTCCGACGTTGACGTGCTCGCCAACCCGTACCTCATCGCGGAGGTCGATCTGGGCGACCGGAAGGACCCTCCCGTCTCGCTGCCCGTCGTCGACCGCGGGCTGCTGCCTGACGCCACGATCGCGGTCGCCGCGCCACTCGCGCCGCCGAGCCGGGTGGACTCGACCGGTGACAGGCGGCGAGTGGAAGCAGCGCTGGTCACGGTGCTGCGGGCGGCAGCCGACGAGGGGGACGCACTTCTTCCCGTCGACGAGGTGATCGAGCGGGTGGGCAAGCTTAAGCTCAGCCCTCCGCTGACAGTCTCCTCCGACTGGATCAACGGCAACATCACCGGAAACCACCCGACGCTACGGTTGGTCGAGCTACCCGGCCCGGAAACAGCCGGGGGGACGACGACACGCTGCCTCCAACTCGTCGAACTTGCCGAGCGTGAACGCTTCCTGGCCAAGGTGCTGAACGCACGCACTGCGAAGAGCCTTCCCTCGCTGAAGGAGGACTGGCGGAGCCTGCTCCTCGACGCGATCCGTGCTGGCGGCGGCACGGTGGACGACAAGATCGAACGGCACGCCACCGCCCTCGCGGAACAGGCCGCCGCCCTGGAACGGATCACCACCCGAAGGCTGTCTGTCCTCGTCGGGCCCGCCGGCACCGGCAAAACCAGCGTCGTGGGAGCCCTGCTGGCCTCCAGCCGCCTCACGGCCGACGGGGTGCTGCTGCTCGCCCCGACCGGCAAGGCGACCGTCCGGCTCGCCCAGAAGACCAACGCCCGGGCTCGCAACATCGCGCAGTTCCTGTACGGCCTCAAGCGCTACGACGGGCGGCGCCAGCGGGTGCGGTTCACCGGCGGGGAGCCGTACCGTCACGAGCGCACCGTCGTCATCGACGAATGCTCCATGCTCACCGAGGACCAGCTGACCGCGGTGCTCAAGGCCCTCGACCTCGGCCACGTGCAGCGCCTCATCCTGGTCGGCGACCCCAGCCAGCTCCCGCCGATCGGGGTGGGGCGACCGTTCGCGGATCTCGTTGCCCACCTTGACGCGGCGCGCGACGACGATAACGCGGAGCCGAATGTGCGAGCGGCGGCTCTCGCCCGCCTGTCGGTGGAGCTGCGCACCCAGGGTGACCGC
Source organism: Micromonospora sp. AMSO12t (assembly GCF_008806585.1). Lineage (NCBI taxonomy): Bacteria > Bacillati > Actinomycetota > Actinomycetes > Micromonosporales > Micromonosporaceae > Micromonospora > Micromonospora sp. AMSO12t. Next base: position 14,856 of record NZ_WAAS01000036.1, on the reverse strand, counting down.
CCGTCGGACATCCTCCGGCTGGCCTCGCTCTACACCACGGACAGTCAACCCGTCGACGCCGACTCCGTCCTCGGCGAGCTGGCGCTCAACGCACGGCAGGACAACGGTTCGGCGGGCGCCGGCGGATCCGATTCCGACCTGCGGCTGGTGTTCTGGGAGAACACCCGGCAACTCCACGAGGAACTGCTGAACGAGCTGGCCCTGGCCCTGGGCATGAAGCATCCACAGGACGCCGACGGCTACGCACGCGCCTTGGGCCTGACCCCCGAAGGCTGGGTCCCGCACGCCGACCACAGCGGTGCCGACCGGTTCCAGGTGCTCTCGCCGGTACGGATGCGCGACTGGGGAACCTTCGAGCTCAACCGGTTTCTGCAGAGCCAGTTCCGTTCGGCCGAGCTGCGCCGCGCCCGGCAACGCGGCGGCAGCAGCTACGGCCCGGAGGAGATCGTCCTACGAGACAAGGTCATGCTCGTGCGCAACGACCGCCGATACGGCTACGACCACCAGTCCCGAGAGCAGATCAAGGATTACCTGGCCAACGGCGAGGTCGGCCTGGTTGCCCGGTACAGTAACGGATTCTTCAAGATTGCTTTTGCGGGCCGGGAGTTCAGGCATTTCGACTTCAAGACGGTGCCGGCCAACGCCGAAGGCGTCGACCTCGAGCTGGCGTACGCGCTGACCGTGCACAAGGCCCAAGGCAGCGAGTTCGGGAGCGTCCTGGTGGTCGTGCCGGCGGAGAGCGCGTTGCTGTCCCGGGAGCTGCTCTACACCGCACTGACCCGGGCCCGGCAGAAGCTGGTGCTGCTCGTCCAGGGCAGCGACATTGAACCGCTACGGAAGCTAGCCCGACCCGAGCGCAGCGAGACCGCCCGCCGGAACACCCACCTCTTCGCCCCGGGCGTGCGGCGGAGTGACCTTGGCGTGCCGTTCGCCGAACACCTGATCCACCGCACCGTGCGGGGTGAACTCGTCCGCTCCAAGAGCGAGGTGGTCATCGCCAACCTGCTACACGCGGCGGGGATCGACTACCGGTACGAGCGGCCACTCCCAGGCGAAGTCGTCCCGGGCACTGTTCACCCGGACTTCACCTTCATCGACGCCGCCGGCGATCCGATCGTCTGGGAACACCTCGGAATGCTCGACCGCCCCGGCTACCGCGCTTCCTGGCAGCGGCGCCGCGGCTGGTACACGGCGAACGGCTTCGTGCTCGGCGAAACCCTGTTCACCTCCGAAGAGTCCAGCGGCGGCCTCGACTCGGCAATGCTGAACGAGCAGATCGCCCGGATTAGCGACCTGCTCTGACGAGCGGGTCCTCCGGGTCAGCAGGGAAGGGAAGCCGGGTGCCAAGGCTGGGGATCGCCAAGGAGTTCCTGGCGGACTACGCCGGGCTGCAAAAGCCCGTCCGCCGCGCCGTCGATGCGGCGATCGAGAAGTTTACCCAGCACACCCACGCCGGCCTGCACCTGGAAAAGCTCACCAATCCGAAGGACCCCCGGATCCGCACCATCCGGATTAACCAGTTCTGGCGCGGCGTCGTCCTGGCTCCCGAGAAAGGAGAGGAGTACCTGCTGCTCACGGTGCTGCCGCACAACGACGCATATGCCTACGCCACCTCTCGGCTGTTCACCGTGAACCTCGCCCTCGGCGTCCTGGAAGTCAGGAACCAAACCGCCCTGGAAGAGATCACCCCGGCCCTGCATCAAGCAGCACAGGACAACAAGCCGCTCCTCTTCTCAGGCGTTAAGGACGCCGAACTGATCCGACTCGGCATCGACTCGCAGGTGCTGCCCCTGGTCCGGTTGCTCACCACAGAGACGCACCTGGAGGCGCTGGCAGGCCTCCTTCCCACCCCGCAGTACGACGCTCTGGCCGGGCTCGCAGCAGGCCTCAGCCCCGAGGAGGTGTGGGAGGAGGTCAGCCAGTACCTACCAGGCGGGCAGCCACCGGCACAGGTGGATCCGGAGGACATCGGCACCGCTGTCACCCGTACCCCGGATCGCTTCGTCATGGTGTCCGGCCCGCAGGAGCTGGCGCAGATCCTGTCCCACCCGTTCGACACGTGGCGGACCTTCCTCCACCCCGCCCAGCGGGAGATCGCATACCGAACCTCATACGTCGGCCCCGCGATGGTGACCGGCGGCGCCGGCACCGGCAAGACCGTGACAGCGCTGCACCGCGCGGTCTTTCTCGCCCAACGCGCGGTCGCTCCCGTGCCCGCCGGACACTCGCCGGTGCTGCTCACGACCTTCACGCGGTACCTGGCCGAGGCCCTGGAGCGGCAGCTTCCGCTCCTCACCGAGGATCCGGAAACGTTAGCTCGCGTCCACGTGCTCAACGTCGACCGCCTCGCTTACCAGGTCGTGAGCGACGCCCACGGACGCCGGCCCACGGTCGTCGATCCCAAGGTGTTACGCGGCCTCTGGGAACAGGCCGCAGCGACCCTCGACGGCGCGTTCAGCCCGATCTTCCTGGAACGGGAGTGGGAACAGGTCATCCTCGCGCAGAGCCTGAGCGAACCAGGGGAGTATGTAGCCGCTCGCCGCGCTGGCCGCGGCACACCACTGCAACCCGCTCAAAAGCTGGCCGTATGGGAGGCGATCCGGCAAGTCACCGACCGACTTCGCCACCTCAACCAGCACACCCATCTGCAGCTCGCCACGAAGGCTGCCCGCATCCTGACCGAGCGCGCCACCGCGCCCTATCAGCACGTCGTGGTCGACGAGGGACAGGACCTGCATCCCGCCCAGTGGCGTCTGCTCCGGGCCGCCGCCCGTCCCGCCCCGGACGACCTCTTTATCGTCGCGGACCCGCACCAGCGGATCTACGACAATCAGGTCTCATTGGCCAGCCTGGGCATCAACGTGCGGGGCCGCACCCGACGACTGAAAATCAACTACCGAACGACCCACGAGATCCTCGACTGGTCAGTCCGTCTACTGGCCGGAGTGGCACCGGACGGGCTCGACGACCGCCCCGACAACCTGCGGGGTTACCGCTCCCCGATGCATGGGCAGCGTCCGGTCGTTTCTACCTGCCAGGACAGGGACACCGAGTGGTGGGAACTCGTCGAGCGCGTCAACTCATGGCTGGACGCGGGCGTGGAACCAACCGCGATCGGCGTCGCGGCTCGCAGCGTTCAACTTGCCCATCAGGCGCGGAGTGCGCTGACCGCGGCCGGCATCCCAGCCGGTTCCGTCAGCAGCAGCGACACCGGTGGGGTACGTGTCGGCACCATGCACGGCATGAAGGGTTTGGAGTTCCGGTGCGTGGCGGCCGTCGGGGTGGACGACGGGGTGGTACCTGCGAACAGGGCGGTCACATCGCCTGACACTGACCCGGTCGCGCATCAGCATGACGTGTTGCGGGAGCGTTGCCTCTTCTTCGTTGCCTGCACCAGGGCTCGTGACTCGCTCTACGTCTCTCACGTCGGCACCCCCAGCCCTTTCTTGCCAAGCTGACCGCCCTGGCCAGGTCGATCTCTTCCCTGGCCCTGGCACATGGATCTAGGTTCCGAGCACGGCCCACGAGCGATGGGGTGCGCCGACCATCGCGAAAGGTGCCGGTGTGCTTTCCGGCCGGGAGGTGCCACTGGCTGACCCAGGCAGCCACAGCATCGATCCGCCGGCCTACACAGCCTGAGCAGGCTCTCAAGAGGGCGTTGAGCGGGCGTGTGGCCAGGGCGCTGGGGCGAGTCGGCCTCGGGGGCGTCGGAGCCGCAGGCACGAGGCGTACGGCGCTGCGCGCATCCGCCTGTGGCTGATGAGCAGCAGCTCGGAAGGAGTGCATAAGTGACCAGTCGTGGTTCCACAGCTGTCGGCTCCGCCTGAAAACTGGCTCTGGCACACATTCTGTGATTGATCTTGGGGCGGCTCACGGGTTGGTCAGGACGCGTTTGCGTAGGAGGTCGAGGTTCGCGCGGCCATACATCTGTCGCTTGATCGTCTTGATGCGGTTGACGTGTCCCTCGACCGGGCCTGAGCTCCAGGGCTGAGCGAGGCCGGCGACGACGGCATCGCGGTCGCTGACCAGACCGGCGGCGAAGCCGCGAAATTCGGGGTATACGGCGTTGCGGGCGCGGTTGATCCAGGCGTCGAGGTGCTGTCCGGTGCCCTGGTGGCGGACCAGGGCGGCGAACCCGCGGGCGAGATCGGCAACGGTGTCGAGGTCGGGGCAGCGGCTGCGGGCGTCGGCGAGGTCGGTGCGGTCGTCGTCGGTGAGTTTGTGGCCGGGTCGCATGATCCAGGCGGTGATCCGCCGGGCCGACGCGGTCAGGACCGAACGGCTGAGTCGGCGAGTGAGCGGTCGTGTTCACCGCCGAAGGCGCGTGCATTCGCGCGTTCGAGGCCATCCGTATCCCCTGGAAGCAGTCACCCAACACGGTGGGAGCTGCTTGCCAGGGGTCTGTGCCGCGCTGCATCAGAGGTACGTCGGTCTCCTCCTGTGGGCGCACCGAGGAGACGGCTCACCCGGCATAGCCGATCAGGATGTGAGGTCGAGGGCGCCTGCGGTGAGGCCGTCGCTGATCTCGCGGGCTAACGCGGCTCCGGTCATCGCTGCCCGGTCAAGGGCGGTGCTGAACTCGATGAGTCGGCAGAAAGCCTGTCCGTACGCCTGCTGCTGATTCAACGGCAGCACGGGAATGGCGAGTCGCTTGATGTCGATGCGTAGGGCGCTGTTGGCGGTGCTGGAGGCTCGACCGGCGATACGCAGGTTGTCTGTGTGGGAGATGACGCCGGCGACGAACCACGGATCGAAACAGGTCGTGTCGACGCGTAGCAGCTGAACGCCGGGTCCTAGTTCGGCTCCGACTTGTGCAGGAGTGGCGACCCTGGCGCTGATCTTCTGGCCGATGATGGGGATGAGGATGTCGTTGGTGCGTACCTGCGGTCCTGGGGCGTCGTTCGCGGCGCGGGCTGTCGAGCCGGTTGCGGGGCCGCCGGACAGGACGTCAGTGGCGGTCAGGGTCGTGGCGGTGGTGGTTGCGCTGGTTGATCGGGTACGGGAAGTTGCGCGTTGCACGGAGATGCTGCCGGATCGGACGAGGTCGGCAACGTCGGCTTTAGGAGCGGCGTGTAGGGGTGCGGTCTGCGCCTGTCTTACTGCGGGCAGGGCGTGTCGTATGTGGTCGAGGAGTTGGTCGAAGTCGCTGATCCTGGCGATGATCTGGGCTGGGTCGGCGGTGAGGTTGCTGGCCTGCGGCAGGTAGCGTTGCGGGGTCAGGTCGACCTGGTCGTCGAGCACTTCGATGGCGGGTACCGCGCGATGGACGCCGGGCACTTGGGCGTAGTCATCGGATAGGTAGGCACGCCAAGCCTCTCCGACTGTGTCGGAGAGGCTTCGGGTCGTCGATGCGGCAGTGGTGTCGACCACGAGCAGGTCGCCAGCGTGTGGCTGGTGCGGGTCGGGCTGGGTGAGTACCCAGACGTGCAGTCCGATGCCGGTCGGTGGCATCAAGCCGGCGGGGAGAGCGATGACCCCGCGGAGCGCTCCGTGGCGGATCAGTTCGGCGCGGACGCGGCGGCCGGCTGGCCGCGACGCGGCGGCGGGGGGCATGAGCACGACGGCGGTGCCGCCGGGGGAGAGGTGGGCCAAGGCGTGCTGTACCCAGGCGAGTTCGGGTTCGGTGCGCGGGGGTAGGCCGTAGGTCCAGCGAGGATCGTAGGCGAGGCGGTCGTGACCCCAGTCATGAATGCCGAACGGGAAGTTGGCCACGACGATGTCGGCTCGCAGGTTGGGCATGGCGTCGGCGAGCAGGCTGTCGCCGACGTGCACGATGGGAGGCTCCGTCGGATGGCCAGCGCGTTGGGCGCGCAGATGCACGAACCAGAGTCGCAGCAGAGTTATCAGGGCGTACTGCGGCTTGATCTCCTGCGCGTAGCACCTTGTGACGGTCGCGCTCTGTAGGGCCCGGTCGGCGGCCATCCGCAGGATCGATCCGGTGCCGCTGGTGAAGTCGAAGGTGCGGGCCCCGGAGCCGGCGACGGTCAGCATTATGTCGGCGACGCTGTCTGGTGTGCCGGCGAGCCCGGAGAGCGAGTGGGCCGAGGCCACGTACTGGCTGTGCAGGTATTCGAAGGCGGACTCCGGGTCCTGCTCCGAGCTGAGCTGGTTGGCCGTGCGTAGCAGGGTGGCGAGTTGGGGGGTCCACTGTTTCGGCAGCAACTCGCCGACCATCTCGGCTAGGCCGGGGTCGAGCGTGCGTAGGTGGGTGACGAGCTGACGTGGGGTGAGCAGGCTGTCGCCAGTGGGCTCGGTCTGTTCGGAGCGGACGAGTAGGTATGCGCCGGTGATGTTGAGTGCGTCGCTGATTTGCGCTGCGGGCTGGTAGCTCTCGATGTGTCTCCAGGCCCACTGCTCGGTGCCGGCTTGGTGCAGCCGGCCGTGCTGGTGGAGCCATTGCTCTACTGCCCGGGCATCGAATGACGGGCTGGTCGGGGTGCCGCCTACGGGGGTGGGGAAGTCCGCGTACCGGCGACGCCAGTTACTTACCGCGGCCCTGCCGACATTGGCCAGCCGCGCGATGCCGCTGGCTGTCAGGGTGGCCTCGCTAGGGGCCGTGCTCGACTCTCTCGTCACGCGTGAACGCTACCACGGAATTGACTCTTGTGTAGCCTGTTCACAGGCGCTAACGTCGGCGGTGTCGATCCGAGTCCTTGGAGGAGTCATGCCACGTCGTGGGCGCAGCACCACCGTCGGAAAGTTCGCGAAGTTCTACCAGGACCGTCGGGTGTCTGAGATCCGGGTGCTCGGGGAGGTGCTGCGTCGTGAACAGCAGGCGGCGCCCCGTGTGGAGCCAAGAACGCAAGACACGCAGGCGAGCCCCGTGGCCTGCTGACCCCGACCCTCAACCAATCGACGACCGAAGGAGGACCATGAACACCCTTGCTCGCAACTGCGCTGTCAACTGCCCAGTCTCCAACCTTTGCTCCGGTCGCATACGTGTGTGGCGGTGCGAGGCGGTATCGGCCCGACTCGATGGATGCCACGCCGGTCCAGGCGTATGCGCGAGTGCGCCTTGACCCCGTCGTCGGTGCTGCCATCGCTGACGCCTACATGGCCGCGCCGCCCAGGGAGGAGCGTGCCTTTGCCGCCTACGCCGCGTTCTGCCGGGAGACCGTGCGGCAGTATCACTTCATGGTGGGCCGGGTCGAGTTCGGTGGCCTGGGCGTGACGGTGCGGGTGGTGGACGAGGACCCGTACGAGGAGGTCGACTCGATGGTCGACGATGTGCGGCACCGTCAGCTGAAGGTATGGGCCAGCGCGGCCAGCGGTAACCCGCACCCGTATCTCAGTGACGGCGAGAACGACATGTTCCGTGCGGTCCATGACGTGTTCGGGCACGCGGGCAGCGGCCGCGGGTTCGACCGGCACGGCGAGGAGGCGGCCTGGTTGAAGCACAGCAGCATGTACTCGCCGCTGGCGCGTCGCGCTCTGGCAACCGAGACGCGTGGCCAGAACTGCGCCCAGATCTTCCACTATCGGGGCGGTCGCTTCCCTGCGCAGAAGGCGGTGCTGTTGCCTCGGTTGTTCAGTGATCCACGTCTGGTACGTGTCGTGCGCGCTCACGTGGCGAAGGCCGTTCCTTGCTGAGTCGTTCGATCTCTTGACGCAGTTCCACCACCGCGAAGTGTTCCGGTCCGTCCACCTGGGCGCGGCTGTGCATCAGGCTCTTGAGCTGGCGCAGGGCACGGTCGTGCTCGCCGAGCGGCACGTGGGCGCGGGCGGCGCGCAGGCGGAGGTCGAATACCAGAGGGTGACTATCGCCGTGGCTCCGCGCGTGATGATCGGCGAGCTGCCGCCATTGCCGGGCGGCAGCTCGGAATTCGCCGGCGGCCTGCAGTTGTTCCGCCTGCTTCGAGGCCTGTTCCAGGTCGAGTTCGAGGGGGCCGATCGTCGACGTCACTACCGGGCGAGCTTGCTGTGGCGCTCGCCCGACGATCGCGGCGTATGCCGGCACTGACCCAGTGAGGTCATCGACCACTCCGGGAATCGGCTGCAGGTCCTGGGCGAGGGGAGCCAGCGCGGCGTAGACCTCGGCAGCAGTGTCCGGCCGGTCGTGCGGGTGGATCGCCAGCATCGCGTGAATCAAACCGTCGAGCACGGCTGGGACGTCCGGCCGCAGGTCAGTGGGGCGCGGTGGAGGGTCGTCCACCTGGTGCCGCAGCGTCGTGGTGGTAGTGACACCATCGAACGGCGGGTGGCCGGTGAGCAGGTCGAACAGCGTGGCGCCCAAGCCGTACAGGTCGGTGCGGTGGTCGACGGCGTCCCCGAAGATCTGTTCGGGAGCCATGTAGCCGACCGTGCCCAGGCTTTGTTCGGTCTGGGTGATCCGCGAATAGCGTTCGTCGTCGCGGATGACGGCCAGACCGAAGTCGAGCACCTTCACGGCGCCGTTCCTGTCCAGCATGACGTTGCTCGGCTTGATGTCTCGGTGCACCAGGCCGATCTGCTGTGCGGCGAGCAGGATGCTGCTGACCTGGGCCCCGATGGCGGCAACCCAGCCGATCGGAAGCCGCCCCTGTTCGGCGACCAGGTCTGTGAGAGTGACTCCGTTGATCTTCTGTAGGACGACATAGGGTTGGCCGCCCTGCTCGCCGAGGTCGTAGACGGCGGGAACGCCAGGATGATCCAGCCGGGCGGTCAGCAACGCCTCGCGGCGGAATCGGCGCGCCAACTCGATGTTCATCGCGGCGGCGCTGACGAACTTCACGATGACGGGACGGTCGAGCAGGGTGTCCTGAGCCGGCCAGACCTCACCCATGCCCTTATGCGGAAACGGGAACCGGCCTACTCTGTACCGGTCTTTGAGGTCCGTGCCCGCTACCACGGGACTCAGCATAACTGTCCATCGCCGGCAACCACGCACATCAGGTTCCCGGCGAGACATCCCGACGGCCGATCCGCCACATGCTCGCTCTGATCGTGTTGGTCGCAGGCGACGGCAGCACCATGAGGCGCCAGGCGTTGGTCCAGCCTGTCCGCCGTGGGCATGCCCGCGTCGATGGCGAACTGTCGTGGTGAAGACGGATCACACGGAAATCCTTGCAAGCATGGTTCACAAGTGCTTCACTGTGGACCGGCGCGGCTCGGGTCTGACTGCGCCGCCTTCTACTGCGTGACCAACACCGCCATCCCTGACCGGCTGATGGCGGTGCAGGCTGTGCGCCCTGTCCTCTCGGGCGCTGTGACGACGGGGGATCGTATGGCTGAGCTGGCCATCGGCCGGGAGTTCCTTCCCGCCTACGCCAAACTGCAACGTCGGGTGCAGCGCGCCGTAGATGCCGCCATCAGCAAGTTCGCCGAGCACACCCACGCGGGCCTGCACCTGGAGAAGCTGACCGGCGCACGGGACCCGAACATCCGCACCATCCGCATCGACCAGTTCTACCGCGGGATCGTGCTCTCCCTCGGTCAGCAGAAGTACGCGCTGCTCGATGTCCTACCGCACGACGACGCCATTGCCTTCGCGGTCAGTCGCCGGTTCACCGTCAACCACGCACTCGGCGTGTTGGAGATGCGCGACCAGGCAGGCATCGAGGAGTTTGCTCGTACGGAGCCCTCAGCCTCGCCGAGCGACCGCCTGTTCGACCACGTCTCGACTGCCGAGTTCGTACGGCTCGGCGTGGACGAGGACCTGATTCCGCTGCTGCGGATTATCGGCACGGACCAGCAGTTGGACAGTCTCGACGGGCGCCTGCCCGAGATGCAGCTCGACGTCCTACGCGGGTTGGCCAGCGGACTGCCGGTGCAGGAGGTCTGGGCGGAGATAGCTGACCGGGTCGTGTCGGGCGTGGACACCGAGGACCTCTTGACCGCGGCGCGGCGTACGCCCGAGCGGATCGCCTTCGTCTCGGGTCCGGTGGAACTCGCCGCCATCCTCGCGCACCCGTTCGACGTGTGGCGCACCTTCCTGCACCCGACGCAACGTGACGTCGCCTATCGCGAAACCTACAGCGGTCCCGCCCTGGTGACAGGCAGCGCCGGAACGGGAAAGACGGTTACCGGCCTGCACCGGGCGGTGTTCCTCGCCAAGCGCTTGCCGGACGGCGAGAAAGTCCTGCTGACCACGTTCACCCGTGCCCTCGCCGACTCCCTCGCCAGGCAGCTGCACCGGCTGGCGACCGAGCCTGCCGTGCAGGCGCGCATCGATGTGATCAGTGTCGACAAGTTGGCCTACGAGATCGTCGCCCGGGGTGGCAAGAAGGTCGCGGTCGCCGAAAGCGAGGTCCTCGACCGCCTGTGGGAGGCCGCCGCGAAGGCCAGTCCCACCTTTCTGAACCGCGCCGGCCAAGTCACCACGGTCAGCAGCGCCTTCCTGAGACGGGAGTGGGAGCACGTGGTGCTGGCTCAACAGCTGACTTCCCTGGAGGCATACCGCGATGCCCCCCGCAAGGGCCGTGGCGAGGGCCTGCGCGCCGCACAACGCGAACAGGTGTGGGCCGCGATCAGCGCAGCGGAGCGGGAGCTGACGAAGCGGCGCCTACGTACCCACACCCAGCTCGCCGATGACGCGGCAACGATCGCGCGCCACTCATCGGCCCCTTACCGGCACGTCATCGTCGACGAAGGCCAGGACCTGCATCCGGCGCAGTGGCGGCTGCTGCGCGCGCTCGTCGCACCCGGACCGAACGACATGTTCCTGCTCGCCGATCCGTACCAGCGCATCTACGACAACCATGTGTCGCTGGCTCAGCTGGGCATTCAGGTGCGTGGCCGCACCCGCAGGCTCACCGTGAACTACCGGACCACCCACGAGATCCTCGACCTGTCGGTGAAGGTCCTCAACGGCGACGCCGCCATCGGCCTCGACGACCAGGACGACACACTGCGGGGCTACCGTTCGATCACCCGCGGTGGCGTCCCCGAACTTGTCGCTCAGGACAGCCGCGACGCAGAGCACGAGGCGCTGATCGAGCGGGTGGGGACCTGGCTGGAACAGGGTGTGGAACCGCACGCGGTCGGCGTGGCCGCCCGAACCGGACAGCTCGTTAACACCATCACGAGGATCTTGACCGAGGCCCACATTCCCGTGGCCGACGACAAGAGAGGCACCGACGGGGTGCGCGTGGCCACCATGCACCGCATGAAGGGCCTGGAGTTCCAATGTCTCGCAGTGGTCGGGCTGGACGCAGGGGTCTTGCCGGCGCCACATGCGCTCACCTCGGCGGCAGAGGACCCGCACGCCCACAGGCAGGACCTGCAGCGTGAGCGCTGCCTTCTGTTCGTCGCCCTGACCCGCGCCCGCGACGTGCTCTACCTGTCCCACAGCGGCACGCCCAGCCCGCTCCTGCCGGTGCGTCGATGAACTCCCGCGCCAGTGCTGGCGACCCGAAACTGGGCGACGCGGCACGCTCCGTCTGGGGCAAGACAGACCGTAAAGGCACCTCACCAGTCGGTTGGCTGCCGCTGTGGCGGCACCTTGCCGACACCGCCGACGTGGCCGGACGGCTCTGGGAGCACTGGCTGAGCCCTGCAGTCCGCCAACGCATCGCTGACGAACTGCCCGGTGGTGACGCGGACGCCCGCACCTTGGCCGTCTGGACCGCTGGGGTGCACGACATCGGCAAGGCAACGCCTGCCTTCGCCTGCCAGGCGTACGCGCTGGCGGAGCGGATGCGCGACCACGGGCTCGGCTACCACCGGGAGCTGATCCGCGCCGACCGCAAGTACGCCCCCCACGCCACCGCCGGGCACCTCGTGCTGGCGGACTGGTTACAGCAGCAGCGCTGGACCGACCCTCACTCGTACGCGGTCATCGTCGGGGGCCACCACGGTGTGCCACCGACCGATGAAGGGCTTCGCGACGTACAGGTGCGTCCACACCTGCTTGGCGACCCGGACTGGCGGCAGGTGCAGCACGAACTGCTGAACTGGATGGCAGAGCGGTCGGGCGCAGGCGAGCGGCTCATCGAGTGGAGCGACGCACCGCTGTCGCAGCCCGTGCAGGCCGCCCTCACCGGCCTCGTCATCGTCGCTGACTGGATCGCGAGCAACGAGGAGTTCTTCCCGTACATCCTGGACAGCACGGACGCAGACCGGCTGACGGCCGGCTGGGAGCTGCTGGACCTGCCGGTCCCGTGGCGGCCTGCCGCGCCGCCGGTGAGCGTGGACGAGCTGTTCGGGGCGCGCTTCGAGCTACCCGCCGCCGCGGTGCCGCGACCGGTGCAGCGCACCGTTGCCGGGCTGGCCGCGACCATGCCAGCGCCCGGGATGATGATCGTCGAGGCGGCAATGGGCGAAGGCAAGACCGAGGCCGCGCTGGCAGCGGTGGAGATTCTGGCCCGCCGTACCGGGGCATCCGGCTGCTACCTCGCGTTGCCCACCCGCGCCACCAGCGACGCCATGTTCAACCGGATGCTGTCCTGGCTGCGTAGGCTGCCCGACGCTCAGTTCGGCCGAGGCGACCGCGACGTACGGCTGGCACACGGCAAGGCCGCACTCAATGCCGACTACGACCGGCTGCGGACGACCTCGCTGCCGAGCGGCATCGCCGGGGACGACGGCGGCACCGACATCGGCGTGCACGTCTGGCTCGCTGGACCCAAGCGAACACTGCTGTCCAGCTTCGTCGTGGGAACCATCGACCAGTTACTGTTCGCGGCGCTACGAGGCAAACATCTGGTGCTGCGTCACCTCGGCCTCGCCGGCAAGATCGTCGTCATCGACGAGGCGCATGCCTACGACGTCTACATGAGTCGCTTTCTCGACCGGGCGCTGGAGTGGCTCGGCGCGTACGGCGTCCCAGTCATTGTGCTCTCCGCGACGCTGCCGGCACGCCGACGGGCCGAGCTGATGGCGGCGTACGACATCGGCCGGCTCGGACCCGTGCCTGCGCTCACCTGGCGTGACCGCGGCAAGCCGCGGGTCGACCCGTACGCACCGCTGCGTACCGACCTGAGATATCCCCTGGTTACCGTCTCGACCGCCGATCGCGGCGCCACCGCGACCAGCTGCGCCGACTCCGGTCGAGGCGTCGAAGTCAATCTGCGGCGCCTGGCCGACGATTTGCCCACGCTGGTGGAGTTGCTGCGCGACCAGTTGGCTGACGGGGGCTGTGCGCTGGTGGTCCGCAACACCGTGGCGCGGGTCCAGGAGACGGCAGCCGCGCTGCGGGCGGCCCTCGGGCCGGACATCCCCGTGTCGGTGGCGCACTCCCGGTTCATGGCCGTCGACCGCGCCGCGAAGGACCGCTGGCTACGCGACACGTTCGGCCCGCCCGGCAGCGGTAACCGCCCGCATCGGCACGTGGTGGTCGCCAGCCAGGTCGCCGAGCAGTCCCTCGACATCGACTTCGACCTGCTCGTTACCGACCTGGCCCCGGTCGACCTGGTGCTGCAACGCATCGGCCGGCTACACCGTCATGCGCGCGGCGACCGGCCCGCCAGGCTCGCTACCCCGACCTGCTGGATCAGCGGCGCCGACTGGACAACAGAGCCACCGCAACCGGTAGCTGGTTCACGCCGCGTCTACCAGCCGGCCACGCTGCTACGCAGCGCAGCGGTGCTGCTGCCGCACCTGGACAGCACACCACTGCGACTTCCCTCCGACATCGCGCCGATCACCCAGACCGCCTACGGCGACGCGGAACTCGGCCCACCATCGTGGCAACCAGCAATGGCCGAAGCAGAGGCCAAACAGCGGGACGAGATCACCACCAAGGAGCTGAAAGCTGACGGTTTCCGCCTGGCCGGCGTCGCCGAGGCCGGGGTGCCACTGATCGGCTGGCTCTCCGGCGGCGTCGGTAACGCCGACGACCGCGCGGCGCTGGGCCACGTCCGCGACACCGACGCGGAGTCCCTCGAGGTCCTGCTGCTGGTACGGACACCGGATGGCTTAGTGATCGCCCCATGGATCGACGGCGGTGGGGTAGTCGTGCCAACCAGTTCCACACCCAGCCGGAGGCTGGGCCGACTTGTCGCTGGCTGCACCCTGCCTCTTCCACGGGTCATGACCGCCACCGACGTCATCGACGAGGTCATCACCAACCTGGAGGGGCGGATCGACCTGCGCGCCTGGCAGGCCAACCCCTGGCTTGCTGGCGAGCTCGTCCTTGAAATTGATGGTGACGGCCATGCCCGTGTGGGCCCCTTTGATCTCTACTACGACCCTCACGGAGGTCTCCATGTCGTTCGCGTTGGCTAGGAATCCCCGCCTACGCGGGGAGCGTGGCTGCGACCCAGTGAGCTTACGGATCACCCCTCCAACGCGAGGGAGCATGCAGCCTGGTCTTCGTCGTTGCTAGCTGGCCTACAGTGTGCTTACTTTGTTCATTGGGACGCGATCGAGATTAGACGGTGGTGAGCAGACTTGACAAGTTCCGGTGAGGCACCCGGATTTTCGCTGGTAGACGAGGCGTGGATTCCGGTATTGGACGCCGAGGGGCAGCGACGGGACGTGTCGCTGCTCGGCCTGTTCGAACAGGCCGGCGACGTCCGCATGATTGCCTGTGAGCTGCCCACGCAGACGTTCGCGATTCTGCGGCTCGCGTTGGCGATCCTGCACAGGACGACGGGCGGCCCACCGGGCGAGGCCGCTTGGCGGGCGCTGTGGCGGGACCGGCGGCTGCCGGTCGCCGACATTGCCGAATACCTCGGCGTCTTTCGCGACCGGTTCGACCTGCTGCATCCGGAGCGCCCGTTCTACCAGGTGGCCGATCTGCGGGCGGCCAAGAACAACACGTACGGACTTGAGCGCCTCATCGCCGACGTGCCGAACGGTATGCCGTTTCTGACGACGCGCGCCGGACAGGGCATGGAGTCGATCTCGCTGGCTGAGGCGGCCCGCTGGGTGGTGCACTGTCAGGCGTACGACCCTTCCGGGATCAAGACGGGGGCGGTCGGAGACCTGCGGGTCAAA
>NZ_WAAS01000035.1:0-38213 GCF_008806585.1 Micromonospora sp. AMSO12t | reverse complement strand
ACCACGTAGGTGCCGCCCCGGGCCAGCCACCCCCGGCCGATCACCCCGCTGTAGTGCGGGGTCAGGGGGATCTCGAACCCGCCGTAGCCGGTGAGCAGCGTCGGACCGGCGGGCGCGTCCGCGTCCCCGACCACGAAGTACGGCACCCGCGTGCCGTCGGCCGAGGTGGCGAAGAACTGGCGTACCGCCAGGCCGTCCGCGTCGAAGGACGCCGGTGCCCGCTTGAGCGTCTCGACCGCGCCGCCGACCTGCCCGAGACGCAGCGTCGCCGGCTGGAGGAACCCCTCCGAGGCGAGCAGGTAGGCGTCGTCGTTGTCCGGGTCGGTGTCCACGACCTCGCTGTGGTCGAACTCCGGCACCCCGGGCAGCGCCTCCCGCCGCCAACCCTCCCCGTCGGGCGTCAGCACCTCCAGCCGGCTCTTCACGTCGACGAGGGTGGCCAGCATCAGCCGGTTACGGGTCCAGGACCAGCCGCTGAGCGCCGTACGGTCGTCGGGGCGGAAGAGCACCGTCATCTCCCGCTCCCCGGCGAGGAACGCGTCGAACCGGGTAGCCAGCAGGGCGCCCGCGGGGTGGGTCACCCCGCCGACCGCCCACGGCGAGCGCGGCCGGACGAGCAGCCACTCCCGGTGCACGTCCCACCCGGCGTCCTCCGGCACGGCCACGGGGATCCGCTCCCCCGTCGCGGTCAGCAGGTGCTGCTCCGAGCGGAAGAAGTCCAGCCGGCGGCCCACGAAGTCGCGCTCGAAGCCGGGCGTCGGGTCGTGCGAGGCCCAGACGGCGACGTCGTCGGCGTGCCCCTCGTGGACGGTCTCGGCCTCGGCCAGCGGCGTGCCCCGCCGCCACCGCTTGACCACCCGGGGATAGCCGGAGGAGGTCAGCGAGCCCGGCCCGAAGTCGGTGGCGACGTAGATCTGGTCGGCGTCGATCCAGCCCACGTCGCTCTTCGCCTCGGGCAGCGTGAAGCCGTCCTCGACGAAGACGCGGCGGTCGAGGTCGAACTCCCGCACCACGACCGCGTCGCCCCCGCCCCGGGAGAGGCTCAACAGGGCGCGCCCGTAGCCGGGCCGCAGCACTGTCGCCCCGCCCCAGACCCAGTTCTCGCCCTCCTCGGCGGCCAGCGCGTCCAGGTCGAGCAGCACGTCCCACTCCGGCTCCGGCCGGCGGTACTGCTCGAGCGTCGTCCGTCGCCAGACCCCGCGCGGGCGCGCCGCGTCGGTCCAGAAGTTGTAGTAGAGGTGGTCGCCGCGCCACCCGGGGTAGGGGATGCGGTCGTCCGCGTCGAGCACCTGGCGGAGCTCGGCGCGCAGGGCCTCGAATGCCTCTCCGCCGGTCAGGGCGGCCACGGTCTCCGCGTTGCGGTCCCGCACCCACCGCGCGGCGTCCGCGCCATCAAGATCTTCCAGCCAGAGGTACGCGTCGTCGCTCTCCACGGTCAACCCAGCCACCTCGCCACTATCCCCGACGGGGCGGACAGACTCGGACCCGGCCGGCTGTCGGCATGGCGACGAGAAGCGGCGGCAGTTCGCCGACTGGCTCAAGAGCGGAGGACCACCCGACCTGTGCGCGTCAGTCCCAGGTCTCGCCGATGTCGAAGACGTCCAAGCCGGGCGGCGCCGCCGCTTCGATGGACTTCCGGTCCCGGGTCACCAGATAACACCGGTAGAGGATCGCCGTGGCGATCGCGTGCGCGACGTCCAGTGACACGGTGAACGCGGCCGCGATACGGGCCACCCGCCGACTCGTCGCAGCGTCGTAGACCGCTACCTGGATGTCGCGGTCCTCCGTGAACAGCAGATCGAGCATGGCGGCGGCGGGCGTGCCCGCGAGTTCGAGCTGCGCCTGCCCGAGACAGAGCGCCGGAATCCACACCTGCTGGTCGGGATCCTCCTCGGCCAGGGTCAGCATGGCACCGGGCTCGACGCTCGTGCCCGACGCGTACGCCAGCAGGGCGGAGGTGTCGAGGACGAGACCGTTCACGCGGCGGCGGTCCCCTCGTTGTCGAACTGGCTGAGCCACTCGACGTTGCGGGCGTGCTGCTCGTCGCTGACGGGCGCGAGGGCCGCCAAGCGGTCGCGGGTCTGCTCGACGTCCTCGTCGGTGACCACGTAGCCGAGCTGCGCCCACTTCGCACGAAGACTGTCGGCACGCATCTTCCGCCGAAGGATCCCGGCGATGAAACCGGACGTGGTGCCCTGCGTGCGCTCGACGTACGCGGCCACGTCGTCGGGCAGGCTGATCGTGATGCGGCGAGTCATACTCCGACCATACCCGCTGCATACTGACGGAATGCCATCAGCTCGTCACGCCACACCGGTCGCGCTCCAGTCCACCACCGGCGCCGACTGGCTGGTCACTTTCGACCATTATGCCCCAGAAATTGCCTTACGATGAGATCTCTTCGTGGAGGTGGAGGGCCATGCCGACGTATGTCGCGTTGCTGAACTGGACCGATCAGGGGATCCAAGGCTTCAAGGACACCGCGAAGCGCGCCGAGGCCTTCGCCGCAGCGACACAGAAGCTCGGGGCGAATCTCCTGAACATCTGGTGGACCGCCGGCCCGTACGACCTCGTGGCCATCGTCGAGGCGCCGGACGACGAAACCGCCTCCGCGGCGCTCCTGCGGCTCGGCGGGGCGGGCAACGTCCGTACCACGACCATGCGGGCCTTCGGTCAGGAGGAGATCAGTCGCATCGTCGCCAAAGCCGCTGGCTGACTCCGTCACGGCCAGACATGGGGTGGCTGCCGACCTGAACGAGCAGCCACCCCCGTATGTACGGCCAGGACCACGGACGGGCGTCCTCGCCGGACCCGCCGCGGCTGGCAGGCGATTCAGCGACGCAGCACCCTAGAGGCCGAGGTAGGCGGCGATGCCGTTGGCGTGCCCTCGGGCGGTGGCGGTGATGAAGGCGGCGCGCTTGAGCAGGTTCGCGTCGGCCACGGTGTCGATGAACAGGTTCTCGGTCAGGACGGCGGGCATGGCGGTCTCGCGCAGCACATGGAAGTTGGCGGTCTTCAGGCCGCGGTCGGTGACCGAGCCGACGGTGCGCATGCCCGACAGGACCCGGGAGTGCACCGGACTGTGCAGGGCGCTGGAGGTGCCCGGGTACCGGTAGCTCTCGAAACCCGTACCGCCGCCGGAGTTGATGTGGATGCTGACGAAGATCGTGGCGCCCCACGCGTTGGCGTCGCTCGTACGGTACGTGAGACTGCGGGTGATGTCCGAGGTGCGGGACATCCGTACGTCGACGCTGTAATTGGCCTTGAGGATGTCGCGGGTCTGAAGCGCGATGCTCAGGGTCAGGGCCTTCTCGGTCAGGCCGTTGCCGACGGCGCCGGGGTCGGTGCCGCCATGCCCGGGGTCGAGGTAGACCTTCGGGACCGCCGCGTGCGCGACGCCGGTCGCCGCCCACGGAGCCACGACGAAACCAGCGGCGGCAGCCAGCAGGGTGCGGCGGCGCGCTGAGGAGTTACTGATCACGAGCACCTCTCCACGGAAAGTAGGGGGTGCCGGGAGGCCGTCGTGGGCCGCCTGTACCCGTACGGGCTGGCACGGCGTCACTGTAATGCATGGAAATATCTAGATGGAAAGACCCGCTGCTCGAGACGTCCAACGGGGTCGAGCGGGCCGGTCAGAACTGCGCGACCCAGTACGGGGTGACGTCCATCCAGCCGTTGGCGCCCGCGCCGTGCTTCCGGCCGCTGCTGGCGGTGCTCAGGGTGTACCAGGCGTCCACGAAGTCCGGGTCGTCGGTATACCAGGAGGTGGGGATGGCGTCAAGGATCGCGTTGACCACCGGGGTGTACACGCCACCGTCCACGATCACCAGCAGGGCGCCCGCGATGGCCTTGACCAGGGCCGCGTAGTTGGTGTCCCCGTCGTCCTCCATCATCACCACGTCGGCCAGGTTGTACTTGTACGACGAGAAGTGCACCAGCAGCTGGTTCGGGTAGTAGGTGGTGCCGTCGTGGTCCAGGTACGGCATCTGCACGAGGTCGACCTTGACCTTGCCGTCCAACCCGAACCCGGCCACGAGGTTGTAGATCTCGGCGTCGCCCTTGATCCAGGGCTCCTCGTCGTCGCTCAGCCGGACGGCGTCGACCTTGGTGGCCCAGTAACCGGCCGACGCGGTCACCCCGGAGGCGCGGGTCGCGGGACGCGCCGGAGCCGCCCGGCCGATGCCCCTCTCGCCCAGCTCCTGGCGCATCATCGCCAGCCCCGCGGTGAGCGCCCGCTCGGTGTCCACGTCCACCACGAGCACCGGCTGCCGCGGCACCCGCGTGGCATCCAGCACCACCGTGCCGCCGGAGCGGTCGTAGGCGGTCACGCTCGTCGCCGAGTCGTCGGGCGGGGTGGCGGCCACCAGCGGCGCTTCGCCGCGGGTCAGCGCCGCGCGCATGTCCGGGTGAGCCAGCCGCAACCGCAGCAGCGAGCCGGTGCCGCCCGGCAGGCCCTTGGCGACCAGCAGCCGCTGGTTGGCGGCGCGGAGGTCACCGGCGAGCCGGGCGTCGACGCCGGCGGCGAGCAGGTCGACCGGGCCGTTCACGGCGGAGCCGCCCAACCGGGTCAGCTCGGACCGACCGGTGAGGGCCACCTGACGGGCCACGCCGTCGGTGATGGCGAACACCGGGCTGGCGACCACTGGGGCCGGTGCGGGGTGGTCGGGCCGGGCGTACGCCGGGGTGCCGACCGCTGCGACCAGGGTGGTCGTCGCGATGCCGAGTGACAGGACGGCGCGGCGGAAGGTACGTCGGTTCACATGGACTCCTCTGCGTCTCCCGGCCATCGGCTCGTGGCGGCGACCGGGAAATTGACGACGATGACTACATAGGTATACGTCCACGGGGAAGCCGTCAACGTCGCCGTAAGCGGTTGATTACGTACCGCAGCTCAGACAGCCACGAACCGGACCGGCCCGCCGAGCACTGTGGCGGCCCGGCCCAGACCCGCCAGGCGAGCGGCGAGTGTGGCCGATGCCAGACGCCCCCAGCAGGACCTCGCGTACCGCGCGGGTCACCTCGAAGCGCTGGCTGACCTGCGCGTCGCCGGGCGCACATCGCCACGGGCCGGCGGCACGGTGGGGAAACCCGCGATCAGCGGCCGAGAAAATCTGGTCTCCCGAGACTAGACATTCTTGGTGGGGCTGGGTAATGTTGCCTCCGTTGACGACAGAGATCGGTTAAAGACGCTGACGAGAGCAGAAGCGTCGAAGCAGGGCCCGGAACTTCTCGCGGCTCGCTCGGCAACTGCGGTGGAACCACATCACCGCCGCAACACGGCAAGTGCAGGACAAGACCTTGACGTAACTCCAGGTCAGGGCAGACCGCAGGCAGGGCCGATGCAAGGTTCGGGGCTCCGCCTGATGCAGCAAGGATCCGCCGCACATGCGCGGGGCCATGAAGTCGCGTGGGGCTCCGGCATCGGCGGATAGCAACCGTAGGCAATGCAAGAAGAGGAAAGGGAGGGCTGGACGCCGTTGGATCGCCCGCCGTCAGGACGTAGTGCAAGTTCTGAGGCGGACGCCGTAGCCCCATCGAACGTGAGGTGGTCTCCGGTCACGCTTATGCGATCCTCGCACCGCCTGCTGATAGCGGCACGGTGCGGAAACGAGAACCCGACGAACCTGTCGGTAGATGGTGTATTCAACCCGTAACCCTGGGCCCCGGCGCAACACGCGCCGGGGCCCTCGTTCACGAAGAGGAATGCATGGCCCAACCCGACGACATGCTCAACGACGACGACTACCCCGCCTACACCATGGGCCGCGCCGCCGAGATCGTGGGCGCCTCGCAGGATTTCCTGCGCCGCCTCGACGAGGCGAAGCTGATCATCCCGTTCCGCTCCGCCGGCGGACATCGCCGCTACTCCCGCTACCAGCTGCGCCTGGCCGCACGGGCCCGGGAGATGGTCGACCAGGGCACCGCCCTCGAAGCCGCCTGCCGGATCATCATTCTCGAAGACCAGCTGGAAGAAGCCCTCCAGCACAACCGCGACCACCAGTGCCGCCAGCAGGCCGGCGCTACCTGACCCCGCGCCGCACGGTCCTTCTCCACCACGAGAAGGACCGTCTGCCGCACCCCGAAGAACCTGCGGATGTCGCGCCGCCAGGACAGGGACACACGCAGGGAGACGAAGGGCTGTTACCCGCCTGTGCTACGGTCTCCTTGTTGCAGTTTTGATTTCCGTAGACGTTTCCGGCGCCTGATGGGGTTATCTGAAACCTCATCCAGGCGCTCTTTTCGTTTGTCGTGTCGGTTCGGCGCGGGCGATCAACGCGGCGGCGTAAGAGTCCGCACACCGTGCGGTCTCCAACAGCCTGCGAAGGAGCAGACATGGCTACAGGTACCGTGAAGTGGTTCAACGCCGACAAGGGCTTCGGCTTCATCGCCCAGGACGGCGGCGGCCCCGACGTCTTCGCCCACTTCTCCGCGATCGCATCGAGCGGCTTCCGCAGCCTCGATGAGAACCAGCGGGTGGAGTTCGACATCACCCAGGGCCAGAAGGGCCCGCAGGCGGAGAACATCCGCCCGCTCTGATCTCCATTCTGCGAACGGCGGCCCGACTGGTTCAGCGGGTCGCCGTCCGTCATTTCCGCTGGCGGTGGGCCTGAGCGCCGACCACGCCGGGTCCCGGCGCGGCTACCGGCCAGAACCTCGTCATCGACGGTCCGCCCGTCGCGGCATCGGCCAGCATGCCCCGCCGAACTGGCATGGGCGCGACGATCGCGGGTAGTACCCGAAACATGAGGGCGAGTTTCCGGCTCGGCCGGATCGCGGGCGTGCCGGTCGGGGTCAACTGGAGCGTCCTGGTCATCTTCGCGCTGATCGCCTGGGGGCTGTCGGCCAACCAGTTCCCCCGGGCCTACCCGGACCGGCCCGTCGCCGCGTACGTCCTGGCGGGGCTCGCGGCGGCGGTGGTCTTCTTCCTCGGCCTGCTCGCCCACGAGGTGTCGCACGCAATCGTCGCCAAGCGCAACGGGCTGGAGGTCGGCGGGATCACCCTCTGGCTCTTCGGCGGGGTGGCCGAGCTGCGCGGCGAGGCGCGCGACCCGGGCGCGGAGCTGCGCATCGCCGGCGTCGGCCCGCTGGTGAGCCTGCTGATCGGGCTCTTCTTCGGCGCGATCGCGGTGGTGCTCGCCGTGGCCGGGGTGGAGGGGCTACTGCTGGGCTCGCTGGCCTGGCTGGCCGGCATCAACGTGCTGCTGGCGGTCTTCAACGCGCTGCCGGCCGCCCCGCTCGACGGCGGGCGGCTGCTGCGCGCCGCCGTGTGGAAGGCGACCGGCGACCGGACGAAGGCGTCGGTCGTCGCCGCCCGGGCCGGCTGGGTGCTCGGCGCGGTGCTGATCGGGCTGGGACTGTGGCAGTTCCTGGCCGGCGTCGGCTTCGGCGGGCTGTGGCTTGCCCTGATCGGTTGGTTCCTGATCGGCGCCGCCGGCATGGAGGAGCGGCAGGCCCGGATGGGCAGCGCGCTTCAGGGCATCCGGGTGGCCGACGTGATGACGCCGCAGCCGCAGACCGCGTCGGGACAGATGACGGTGGGCGACTTCGTCGACCACTACCTCTTCGCGTACCGGCACACGGCGCTGCCGCTGACCGAGGACGACCGGCCCGTCGGCCTGGTCACCCTCGACCGGGTGCGCGGCATCCCGGCGGACCGTCGGGCCGGCACCACGCTGGCCGAGGTGGCCTGCCGCGCCGACGAGCTGGTGCTCGCCCGGCCGGACGAGCCGCTGAACGAGCTGCTCCCCCGGCTCAGCGAGTGCGCCGACGGCCGTGCGCTGGTGGTGGCCGACGGCCGCCTCGTCGGGATCGTCTCGCCGAGCGACATCAGCCGGGCGGTGCAGCGCGGCAGCCTCCGCGATCAGATGCAGGGCAGCCGGCCCGGTCGCTAGTCGCGGGGAAGGTAGTGGTCGAGCAGGTCGGTGCGGAACGTGCCGGCCGGGTCGAGCCGGCGCGCCAGGTCGAGGAAGTCGGCGTACCGGGGCAGGGCCGCGGCGACCGCCGCCGGGGCGAGGCCGAAGACCTTCCCCCAGTGCGGGCGCGGCGCGAACGGCGCGAGCCGCTCCTCCACCGCCGCCACCACCGGCAGCACCGCCGCCGCGTCGGCGGTCCAGGTGAAGTGGATGGCCAGGCTGTCCCGCCCGTGGTTCGGGCTGAGCCACAGCCCGTCGGCCGCCACCGTCCGCAGCTCGCAGACCTGGAGCACCGGCGCGATCAGGTGCGCCACCGGATCGAGCGCGGCCAGCGCCGCCGACGCCGAGCCGCGCGGCACGTGGTACTCCGACTGCAACTCCGCCCCGCTGCTGGGCGTGAACTCCAGCCGGAAGTGCGGCAGCCGTTCGTGCCACGGGCCCGGCTCGCCGAGCTGCGGGGTGCAGTTCCGCGCGGGCATGCCCGGCACCGGGTGCCGCGGCGCGTCGGCCGCCGTCGTGCCGAGCCAGTCCGCCGGGAGCGGGGCCGCGTCCGCGCGCTGCTTGACCCACACCTCCCGCAGCCGCGGCGACCGCCAGTCGGTGAAGACGCTGACGCTGTACGCCGAGGCGAACGCCGCGTCCAGCGCCGCGCGGGACAGGCCGAGGCGGACGTGCTGGCGGATCTCGAAGGTCGGCACCACGTCCAGGGTGACCCGGGTGACGACGCCCAGCGCGCCCAGCGACACGACCATCCCGGCGAAGGTGTCCCCGTCGGCCGCCCGGTCCACGGTCAGCAGGTCGCCGCCGGCGGTGACCAGTTCCAGCCCGGCGACCGCGCTGGCCAGGTTGCCGATCGTCTCCCCCGAGCCGTGGGTGCCGGTGGCGACCGCCCCGGCGACCGAGATGTGCGGCAGCGAGGCGAGGTTGGCCAGGGCGTACCCGCGCGCGTGCAGCCAGGACGCGAGGTCTCCGTACCGCATGGCGGCCGGCACGGTGACGGCCCGGCGGTCCGGGTCGAGCACGACGGTCGCGGGCAGCCCGGCCAGCGAGACCAGGTCGCCGGTGGTGTCGCCGAGGCGGTTGAACGAGTGCCCCGTGCCCACCACCCGGAGCCGGTCGCTGCCCGCCACCAGCCGGCGCAGCTCGTCGAGCGAGGAGGGGCGGTGGTGGCGGCGGGCGGCGTAGCGGACGTTGCCCGCCCAGTTGTGCCGCAGCCCGGCCCCGGCGGTGGTCACGGGGTGCGGTGGCGGTCGGCGGCAGGAGCCCCGCCGAGCGCGTCGACGAAACGGTCCCCGGCGTGCCGGGTCAGCGCCGCCGCCACCTCGGCGGGCCTCTCCCGGACCCGCGCCAGGTCCAGCAGTTCCACCGCGGCCCGGCCGTCGACCGGGTGGTGCGCGTCGGCCGGCAGGTCGGCCAGCGCGCCCGGCGCGGGGACCAGCAGCAGTCGCGGCGTCGACGGCAGCCCCTGCCGGGCGGGCGGCCGGGCCAGCGCCAGCGCCGCGACCTCCGCCCACGCGATCGTGCGGCGCAGCCCGGGGCGGCGGACGCTCAGGCCGTCGGCGCCGATGACGAACCGGAACGGGCGCAGCAGGCCGACCAGCACGCCCCCGCCCAGCAGCACGGCGCCGACGGCGACCAGCCGGCGCAGCAGCACGTGCTCCCCCGGCAGCGCCAGCAGCACCCCGCCCCCGATCACGCAGGCCAGGGGCAGCACCAACGCCCCCCGGTTGCGGTGCAGTTCCATGTCGTACCCCCGTTCGACACCGTGGTCGTCGGGACGCATCATCCGACGAGCAGGGCGGGACGGAAACCGGTCGATCGGGCACGGTTACGGCGCCCTCGTCGGGGAACCCTACGCCGATGAGCAGCTACCGCGATCCCGCCCCGCGGGGCGACGTGTTCCCCTCCGAGGAGGAGATCGACCCGACCGGCATCGGAGCGGTGTCGCCGGCCGGGGCGTACCCGGCGGGCACCACGCCCCGCCCCAAGCCGGCGCCGCCGCCGACGCCCCCGCCGCACCCGGTGCCCCATCCGGGGCCGGCGCCCCGGGTGGGCCGCGCCTGACGGCCGGCACGACGGGGCCGCCGCCCCGCGCGCGACTTGCCGCCGTCGCCGGCGCAGGACGTCGACGCGGTGCTGGGGCGGCGGTTGCCCGCCGGCTCAGAGCTGGGGCTTCACCTCGGCGGCGACCAGCTCCAGGTGGTCGAGGTCGGCCAGGTCGAGCACCTGGAGGTAGAGCCGCTCGCTGCCGATCTCGGCGTACCGGCCGATCTTGTCGACCACCTCGGCGGGGGTGCCCGCGAGGCCGTTCTCGCGCAGCTCGTCCGGCTCCCGGCCGATCGCGGCGGCCCGCCGGGCCACCTCGGCGTCGTCCCGCCCGCAGCAGAGCACCAGGGCGTTGGACCAGCGCAGCTCGCCCGGGTCGCGGCCGGTCTCGGCGCAGGCGGCCCGGACCCGGTCGAACTGGGCGGCGGAGTCCTCGACCGAGGCGAACGGCAGGTTGAACTCGTCGGCGTAGCGGGCGGCCAGGCGGGGCGTGCGCTTCGGGCCCATGCCGCCGAGCAGGATCGGCGGGCGCGGGTCCTGCACCGGCTTCGGCAGCGCCGGCGAGTCGCTGACCGGGTAGTACGTCCCGGCGAAGTCGAAGGTCGCGCCGGGCGGCGTCGCCCAGAGCCCCGTGACGACCGCGAGCTGCTCCTCCAGCCGGTCGAAGCGCTCCCCCAGCGACGGGAAGGGAATCCCGTACGCGGTGTGCTCCTCGGCGTACCAGCCGGTGCCGATGCCCAGCTCGACCCGGCCGCCGCTCATCTGGTCGACCTGCGCGACGGTGATGGCCAGCGGGCCGGGCAGCCGGAAGGTGGCAGCGGTCATCAGCGTGCCCAGCCGGATCCGCCGGGTGTCCCGGGCCAGGCCGGCGAGGGTCGTCCACGCGTCCGTCGGGCCGGGGTCACCGCTCACCGCGCCCATCTTCAGGTAGTGGTCGGAGCGGAAGAAGGCGCCGTAGCCGGTTTCCTCCGCGCAGCGGGCCACGGCGAGCAGGTCGTCGTACGTCGCGCCCTGCTGGGGTTCGGTGAAGATCCGCAGTTCCATGCTTCGAGCATAGGGAGCGGGCCGGGTCGGCGTGCCGTTCCGGCCCCTCCCCGGGCGGCGGCTCGGGCGGGCGCCCACCGCGCGAAGTGGCGGGCATCCGATAGCGGCGAGCCTGGCCCCGGGTCGTCCGCCGGTCCAGAGTGGAGGCCGAGCGACGAGGCGAGGAGGAACCCATGGAGGACCAGCACCGGGACGGGCTGACGGGGGCGGTGGACGCGCTGCTCCCGGAGGTGTCCCGCCGGGCCGGGGAGATCGAGGCGGCCCGGGGGCTGCCCGCCGATCTGCTCGACTCGCTGCGGGCGGCCGGCTGCTTCCGGATGTTCGTCCCCCGCAGCCACGGCGGGTACGAGGCGGACCTGCACACCGGGCTGCGGGTGCTGGAGTCGCTGGCCCGGGCCGACGGCTCCACCGGGTGGACGGTGATGATCGGCGCCGAGACGCCGCACCTGGTGGCGATGCTCTCCCGCGACCGGTTCGACAAGTTCTACGCCGACGGGCCGGACGTGGTCGTCGGGGGCGGGTTCGCCCCGCAGGGGCGCGCCGAGCCCGTCGACGGCGGCTTCCGGGTCACCGGCCGGTGGGCGTTCGCGAGCGGCGCCCGGCACGCCGACTGGATCTTCGGCAACTGCGTGCTGACCGGGGACGGCGGGCCGGCGGGGGCACCGCCGGCGATGCGCTCCATGCTCTTCCCGGCCTCCCGGGTCACCGTGCACGACACCTGGCACGTGCTCGGCCTGCGGGGCACCGGCAGCCACGACATCGAGGTGGCGGACGCCTTCTGCCCCACGGAGGAGAGCTTCGACCTGTTCACCGGCGTGCCCTGCGTACCGGGGCCGGGCTTCGTGGCGCCGCTGGTCCACTTCGTCCTGCACCTCGGCGCGGTGGCGGTCGGCATCGCGCAGGGCGCGCTGGACGACATGGTCGCGCTGCTCGAGGGCGGCCGGCAGCGGCTCTACGCCCGGCAGTCGCTCGCCGACTCGCCGGCCTTCCGCCTCCAGCTCGGCCGTGCCGACCTGGACGTACGGGCCGCCCGGGCGCTGCTGCGGGACCTGGCCGACGAGCTCTGGTCGGCCTGCGCCACCGATCCGGCGGCGATCCCCGCGCTGCACCCACGGATCTCCGCCGCGCTGCCCTGGGTGACGGAGCGGGCAGCCGCCGCGGTCGACACCTGCTACCGGGCGGCCGGCGGCGGGGCGGCCCGGGACTCGTCGCCGTTGCAGCGCCGGTTCCGCGACATCCACACGTTCAGCCAGCACGCGGCGGCGGCCGAGGGCTGGCTCGCCAACAACGGCGCGCGGGTGCTCGGCCGGCCGGTGGAGCTGGCCTACTGACCCCGGGCGGGTGTCCCGGCTTCCGACCGGAGCCGGGGCACCCGCCCGCCGTCCATCGACGGATCAGCAGCGCTGCCGCTGGCCCGTGTGGTGCACGCCGACCTTGCCCACCACGGTCAGGTCGGTCAGGGCGGTGTTCGCACCGCGGGACACGTAGCACGAGTAGCGGTGCTGGTTGATCACTTCGAGGTGGATGTGGGCCCCGCTGTCACCGTTGACCTGGTAGCAGCTGGACCAGCGGAAGCGGCCCGTCTCGCCGAGCTTGGTCCAGGGACCGACCGAGGCGCCGACGACGATGCCACCGGGCTTGTTGTTCACGTGCATCACGTCCGCGCGGCCGAGGATCTGCCCGGTCGTGGTGTCCCGGGCCTCGAGCCCGATGCGGTAACCGCCGTCGGCGAGATTGCGGGTCGCACAGCCGGCCTGGACGGTGACCACCTTGACGGCGACCGGGTGCCCGGAAGCGGTCTTGGTGCCGAACGGCGAGACGATCGTGGCACCCGGATTGCGGTAGATGTCGACGGCCCAGTCGTTCGGGTAGCCCCAGTGACCGAAGACGATGTGGTGCGAGGTCGGACCGGAGAGACCGAAGCGGTCCCAGGTGGACGAACCCTGGATCGGCGGATAGACGTTTACCGTGTCCGCTGCCGGATGCGCCTGCGCGGCGCCGGCCGGGGCGACCACGGCGCCGACCGCGAGCACGAGGGCGGCCATCGCAGGGGCGAGACGACTGAACTTCACATGATCTCCATGGCTGTCCTGGCGCAGCGGGGCTCGGTGGACATCGCACCGGGAGGCGCACGAGCGGGCCTGCGCACGATCCGGCGGATCTTATACCACCATCGATGGATCTCATGATCGACGTCTATCAGACGTACGGCCGGGTGGCGTACGCCGACTTCAGCGCGGCCAGCCCCGTCGACTTCGGCGACAGCGTGCCCCAGCCCGAGTTGAAGTAGTTGGTCCGCACGATCCGGGGTCCCCGCTCGGCGTTGAGCTGGGCGATGGCGGCCGGGACGGTGGCGATCCAGCCCGCCTGGTCCGGCACCTCCGCCACCCGTACGCCCCACTCGGCGATGATCACCGGGCGGGAGAGGGCGACCGGGCCGAGGTCGGCCACCGCCCAGTCCTTCGCCCGACGGAACCGGGCCAGCGCCGTGTGGGTGGGGCTGGTGGCGTAGGCGTTCCACTGGAGGAAGTCGAGCCTGGCCATCAGCGCCTCCGGATGGGTGCGCTGGAAACAGGCCCGGTCGAAGCCGCCCACCCCGACCGAGAACGTCGTGCCGGCTGGCAGCTGACGGGCCTTGAACCAGTTCACGATGTACGTCACCGCCTGCACCGCGCGGGCGTCGGACTGCCCCCAGTTGTAGCTGACGCCGGACTCCGTGGTGCCGAACTCGTGGTCCGTGTCGAGTTCCGAGGCGAGCTGGATGTTCACCCCGAATCCCATGGTCCGGTACTGGGACAGGGCGCGGGCGAAGAGCCCGTCGCAGTGCCCGGCCAGGACCTGGCTGTAGCCGTACGCCCGGGGCCAGGTCGTGCCCGGGCGCTGCTGGATGGTCATCGCGGGCGCCGGGACGGTGTAGGTCACGCCGTCCACGGTGAACGTCTGCGGCCCGGCGTCGGGCGCGCCGTAGTGCTTCAGCTCCAGCACCATGTTCATCTGCACCCCGGCCCTGCCGAGCGTGATCAGCCACGGCCGTTGGTAGCCGGGGAAGATGTAGCCGTCGGCGAAGCTGCGGTACTGGGTCAGCGAGCGGAAGTTGCCGCCGGCCATGTCGGCCGTCGGGTCGGCGCCGCCGGAGAGGTAGTAGCCGCCCAGCACCGGCGGCGCGATCGTGTAGTCGGCGGTCGCGGTGGCGGTACGCCCGCCGTTGTCGCGCACCGTGACGGTGACCCGGGGCATCACGCCACCGCCCGGTAGACGGCGACGGACCCGTTGTCCGACGCCCTGGTCCAGGTGCGGCCGGAGTCGTCGGTGACGGTGAGGGTGAGCGGGTCGATGACGGCGGTGACCTTGACCGGCGCGCTGCTGTTGCCCTGCGCGTCGGTCACCACGATCGTGACGGTCACCGGCTTGGTGTCGGCGTCGCCGTAGGTGACCGTCAGGATCATCTGGTCGCCGGGTGAGTAGGTGGAGGCGTTCAGGGAGGCGGTGGCGGTGGGAGCGGCCATTGCCGGCTCCTCTCGTGCTCGGTGACCGGACCGACCGGCGCGTGGCCAGGGCCGGTTCCGGTGGGCAGGGTGGGACGGGCGACGACCGGCCGCCGGGCACGCGCCTGCGCGTGCCCGGGACGGCTCGTGGGTACGGCTCGCCGGCCGCGCTCGTCCCGGGGATGGCGCGCGGCTCCGGTGGCTGCCGGAATGGGGACGTCTGTGTCGGTGCGGCGGCTTCCGCCCGGGTACCCGGGACGTGACTGCCGGAGCGCGACCTCGCGCTGCGTGGGCGGCCGGCGCTGCGCTACGCCGTGGCCGTCGCGGGGTCGGGTTCGGTGATGGCGGTGTCGGCGGGGACGATGCTGTCCCCGCCGGGCCCGAGGAATGGGTTGTGGCCCGCCATCCTCACGCCTCTGACCTGCTACAACAGTGCGCCGGAAAGGCGATCGGCGTCCTGTCCGCTATCGGACGGCCGGCGCGTCCGGCAGGTGACTGCGCTCCGGCCGGAATTGTGCCGAAGCTGCCCTGGCGACGACCTCCTCCGGGCTGAGCGGCGCCTTCGGGTGGTGGGACAGGCAGATCGGCGTGTCCACCTTGACGAACGCGAAGCCCTCCCCGGCCACGTAGAACTGGCCGCTCTGCATGAGGCCGATGTCGGGCAGCCGCCCGCCCTTGGCCTCCGCCAACTGACGGGCCGCGTCGATCTGCGCGGGAGCGTTGAGCAGCCCGAAGAACTGCGTGGTGGCGTTGCCGGAGATCTGGTTGTGCAGCCCCTTCGGCGCCTGGGTGGCGAAGACCAACCCGAGCCCGTACTTGCGGGCCTGAGAGGCGAGGGCGATCGTGCTGGCCGTGCAGGCCGTCTGCCCGGACGACGGGGCGAGAGTCTGCGCCTCGTCCATCACGAAGAGCCCGCCCAGCGGTCGCTCGCCCGCCGGGTGCCGCTTGATCCAGGCGAACAGGGCCATCTGGAGCTGATTGACGAAGCCCTGCCGTTCCTGGTCCGACGTGAGCCCCACAAAGCTGATCACCGAAATGCGTGCGCGCCGGCCCGGCGAGGGGGTGAGCAGCAGGCCCGGATCGGCCGGGGCGCCGACGCCGCCGAACAACGGATCGGTGACCATGGCGGCCTTCAGAGTCTCGGCCAGATCCTGGGCCAGCTTGTCCGCCCGGCTCAGCCGGCTCACCCCGTCGGGCAGTTCGGCGAGGAACTCGGTGAAGCCGGGCAGGCCCACCATTCCGCTCCTCGCGTACGCCTGGAGGGCCTCGGTCAGCACGGCCTTGCCCTGCTGGGCCACCTTCGTCGGCCGGTCCACACCGGCGCGCGGGGCGAGTGCCTCCACCGCCGAGCGGATCGCCTGGTCGAACTCGTCCGGCGAGTCGCGTACGGGGGTGAAGTCCGGCAGCGGCTGGAAGCTCAGCGGTCGACCGGCGTTGACCCGGGGCGTCCAGACCACCACCTCGGTGTGTT
Source organism: Micromonospora sp. AMSO12t (assembly GCF_008806585.1). NCBI lineage: Bacteria > Bacillati > Actinomycetota > Actinomycetes > Micromonosporales > Micromonosporaceae > Micromonospora > Micromonospora sp. AMSO12t. The sequence continues at coordinate 22,254 of NZ_WAAS01000035.1, read as the reverse complement.
CGAGGTGGTCGCGGGCCCGCTCGGCGTCACCGGGGCCCCATCCGGCCGGCGGCTGCGGCCAGGGATCGCCCAGGCGGGCGAGGTCGTTGTTGGGATCGAGCACGATCGCGGAGACGCCCTCTCGAGCGCACTCCTCGACCAGCCGCCGGATCAGCACGGTCTTGCCGGAGCCGGAGCCGGCGAAGATCACCGTGTGACGGCGCAGCGACTCCAGGTCCACCGCGAACGGCCGCGCCCCGTCGGTGGTCCGCCCCAACAGGATCGAAGTTCCGTCGACGGTGGCCCTCCCGCCGCCGACCCGCGCGTCGTCCTCGCCGCCCACCTCGGCGGTCGGCCCGACTGACCGGGCGACCGGTCCGGCCTCCGCATTGGCCGCCCCGGCGGAGTCGCCGAGGATCGTGGCGAACAGCTGCGTGGAGCCGGCCGGTCGGCGCGCGACCAGCCACTCCTGGAGAACCGAGGCCGGTTCGCCACTCAGCTCACGAAGCGCGGCGAACACCCGCAGGTCCGCCTCCGGGACGCCGCAGCGGACTCCGCCGGCCGCGTCGAAGGCCGCCAACACCTCGGCCGTACGCTTCCCGGTCGGCCACGGGCCGTTGCGCAACAGCACCAGCCGCCGCTGCGGCAGCGCACGGTCGAGGCCCGCCATGGTGCAGGCCGCCTTCACCCTGGCGGTCGCCGCGATCGCGTTCGGATGGGAGATCCCGCGGAAGCACCAGTGCGCCTCGTTCTCGGTGGCCTCGTCCAGCACCTCGATCAGCCGCCCGTGCAGCGCCGGTTTGCGGCCCGGCAGCGGGTCGTACCTGTAGCTGGCGCCGGTCGGGGACCGCTCGGCGATCCAGGCCGCCAGACCGGCGGCGAGGAGCGCCGGCATGTGCTCGTCCTCGGTCCGCGGATCAAGCGCACCCGCCACGTCCGCCCCCGCCACCAGCCCGGCGAAGCGGGCGTCGAGCTGCCGCAGGCGCACGTCGTCACCGGTGTCCGTGTCGCGGCACGACTTCGGGCCGACGGCGGCACTCCGGTCCGGTGGCTCGGACCCGCCGACGACGTGGTCGACGACCTCGATGAGACGGTCGAGCTCGGTCACCTCGTCCCGGTCCCGGCACCAGGCGACGTGTCGATCCACTCGGCGCAGCAGCGCCCGGGGCGTCAACGCCGGGGCGTCCACGAACGCCTCGGGGCTGATCGGCCAGGTCGGGTACGGCGGTGCGAAACGCGGCCCGGCGAAGGCGGCGGTGAACCGCTTCGCGACGATGGCCCGCCCGATCTCGGGGGTGGGAATCCGGTCGGGGAGGATCGCCTGCCGGAACCGGTCGCCGACCGGAGTGGGCGCACTCCTGGTCAACAGCTCCCAGGTGTCCGGCAGGCACGACACCACGATCAGCGTCCGGCGGGTGACGTCACGCAGCTTCAGCAGCCCGTCGGCGATGGGCCCGATGACCTTCGCCTGGGCGTCCTCCAGCCCGGCGTACTGGTCGAACATGGCGGTGCTGGTCTGGGCGAAGAGCGTGTCGAGCTGGTCGACGGCTATCACCGTGGGGTCGAGCGTCAGCGCCATCAGCCGCGAGACGTCCTGGACGATCTGCTGCGGGGTACGGATCGCCGGGGTCAGCCCCCACGCCGCGCGACCGTCCGGGTCACCTGGCTCGGAGATCAGATGGGCGTAGCCGACGTCCTGTGCCTCGAAGTCCAGCGCGCCGTGCAGGACGAGTGCCCGGGCGGTGTCCTGGCAGTCCCGGCCGATCTCGCGATGGCGCGTCCGCAGGGCCCGCACGAAGGTGTCCAGGTGCTCCCGGGTGACCGGCTTCGTCCCGGCGATCGCGTCGCGTACCTCCGCCGGGATGCCGAGCTGGGCGGTGAGCCGACGCAGGAACGTGCGCAGCTGGGTGCCCCAGCCGATCGCGTCCCGTCCCATGCCTTCGACCAGGGCCAGCGCCACGCTCTCCCAGAACGTCTTCCCGCTGACCATGTCGACCAGGAAGAAGTAGCCGCCCTCACGCTGGATCCGATCCCGCACCGCCCCGAGCAGGTGGGTCTTGCCTGCGCCGGCCCGCCCCTGCATGGCCACGCCGAGGGGCACCGTGGTGTCGTCGGTGCGGGCCCTGCCCACGCCGCGCAGGATCTCCGCGACCACCTTCTCGTGCAGCTCCGGCACGTCGTACGGGCTGGGCCGCCACACGTCGTCGGGAGTGACCGCAGGGTTGAGACTGACCGCCTCGAGCGCGGCCCGTACGTCCTCCGGGATCATGCCGAGCCGATCGCCAGGGTGTGGTTCTCCTCGTCCCCGATGCGCACCGCGGCCGCCCGGTCCCGCGCGGTCAACGACTTGGTGTTGGCGACCGGGATGATTCGGACGCCGTCCCGCTGGACCATCGCGCGCAACGTCGCGTCGACGGTAGCGCGGTCCTGCCTGCCGAGGCGTTCACGCAGGTCGGCGAGCCCCACCCAGGCTCCCGGCTCCCGGGCCAGCTCGTGATAGGCGGCGCGGATCAGGGCCTCCACGGCGTCCGGCTCGGTGGCCGCCGGCGCTGGCGCGGCGCCGGGAGGCGTCGGGCCGGCCGCCGGACCTGAGGTGGCCGACGACGGCGTGAAGAAGTCGGCGTGGCTGAGCCCCAACCGGCTCAGCGAGCGGTGCAGGTTGGCCAGCAGGGTGAACAGCGAACGGGTGGCTGAGCCACTACGTGCGGGCGGGGCGCCGACGTGCAGCTGCCGCACCACCCGCCACCCCTCGTCGGTCAGCTCGTGGGAGAAGGGCCGGTGGGACCGGTCGGTCTCGACCAGGCCGAGCTTGACGAGTTTGGCGTTGTCGACGCCGGTGAGGCTGAACCCGGCCAACTCCTTCAGCTCGTTGTTGGTCAGTTCGCGGGCCTCGACCATGAGCACCACAAGCGCGTTGATCTGGTTGGGCGTCAGGTGGGGAAGGTCCGCCGTGCTCGTCATGGTGCCTCTTCTTCGTGGGGGTGCGCGCCGGCCAGGCGACGACGGGTCAGCAGTTGCCGGATCATGCCGACCACGGCCTGGACGTCGGACAGCACCTGCTCGTTGGTGAACCGGAGCACGTCCAGCCCGAGGAGTTGCAGCCGCACGTCACGCCGCCGGTCGTTGGCGAATCTGATTCGTCCCCGATGTTCCGGGCCGTCCACCTCGACCGCAAGTCCCTCGGCCGGCCAGAAGAGGTCCAGGCGGTAGATCTCGCCGAGCAGGTGCCAGTCGTACGTGTGGTTCCAGCGCCTCCCCCGGGCCCACTCGTGTGGCGTCAGTGCCAGCTCCAGTGCCTGCTCGGCGGCGCTGTCGCCGCGCGGGACACCGGACAGCGGCGGAAACGTCAGTGCCGGCGGAGGCTCGCGGACGGTGTCGGGAACCCGACCCGCCTGCACCGCCAACTCGGTCAGGCTCGACGGCAGCAAAACCTGAACCGACCGGATCCGGTCGACCGTCCGCAGTTCTCGCCCGGCCAGCCAGACGGTGAGGCGGCCGTGCCGCACCAGCCATTCGGCGACGGCAACCAACGCGCGCTCGGTCTCCGTGGGCAGCTCGTCGGTCAGGCCGACCAGCAGGACGCACCCGTCACGGTCGTACGCGGAGGCCATGACCCGGGCCAGGCCGGCAGCCCGTACCTCTGCCGGAAAGCGCGGCCGGTGCTGCCGGTCCTCTCCGCGCAGCGCGCGCTCGGCGAGGTCGGCCAGGAACGGGCCGAAGTGCTCGGAGTGCGCGGCGGCCCGCATGGCAAGGGACCGCACCGCAGCGACGCCCAGCGTGCCGGAACCGTCGAGCCGTTCGGCACCGGGCAACCAGCGGGGGAACAGCGTGAGGGCTGCGCCGTCCAACTCGTCGAGGACGGCGGCGAGCAACTCGGTGAAGCCCCGTCGGGCCGGCACGCGGTACCGAACGACGACCGGGGCGGCGGCCGGTGCCGGATCGAGTCCCACATGGAGCAACTCGGCGTCGATGCCGGGCAGGTGGCTGACCTGCTGCGGAGGAAGGGCCTCCCACCACTCGACGGGAGGTACGCCACTGGCCACGGCCGAGCACGTTACCGAGGATCGATCGAGCGCGCCGCCCGCCCGATCCGCTGACCCGTGCCTGCACCGCTGTGACCGGGTACGGCCATCCGGCTGCGGCTGTCCAGCCCTTCTGCCGGTGTCGGGGGCGGCGGCGGGCCCGGAGTCGGCCGTACAGTGTGCCGACCGTTCTAACGAGGAGGGGTTCCTTGACCCAGCCACCACCGGTGTCGGGCCCCCCGGGTTCCGGCGAGGCGCCCGGCAGCACCGCCGGTGACGACCCCGGAAACGCGCCGCCGCACCTGCTCGTCATGCCGTCCATCGAGGGCGCGCCGCCCCCGATGGTGTGGCCCGGGGCGGAGGGCGCACCCGCCTGGGCGATCCCCGTCAGCATCCCGCCCGGGACGCGCGGTTACGCCGTGTTCATCCCGCTGGTGCCAACCACCGCCGCGGCGGCTCCGGTCGCCGCGGGCCCGCCGGCCCCGGCCTCGGTCGTCCCCGCCCCCAGGCCGGCCGAGGCGACCGCCGCGCCAGCCCCGACGGCCGTCGTCGAGCCGGGAGAGAGCATCCCGACGCGGACCGCCGCGGTGACGGCGGCGGACTCCACGGCACCGGCTGCCGCGCCGTCACCGGACGCCGTCGGCGCGCCGCCGGGCGGCACCGACGCGGCACCTACCGCCTCCGCCCCCGCTACGCCCACCACGAGCGGACCCGCCACCGAGACGGCGCCCACCACCGGGACGGCGCCCAGCACCGGGACGCCCGCGACCGCCGCGCCGGCCACCGGTGGTGCGCCGGCCGCCCCGTCGGCGGGCACCGGCGCATCCGCTGCCCGCCCGCCGGCGACCAACGTCCAACAGCCCGCCGCCGCGCCGCTGCCGGCGCCGTACCGGATCGGAGTGCCGTCCGGCGCGCCGGCGCCGTACCGCGGCTACCAGCCGGTCCCGCGCCCGCCGTCGTTCCTCGACACGCGCTGGCCGGGGCCGGCGCCCACCCAGGACCGGGCCGTACCGCTCGCGGTCCTCGCCGGAGCGCTGGGCCTGGCCTTCTTCGTACCGCTCACCCGCACCGGCATCGGCTGGTTCCTCGGCTGGCTCGCCCTGACCGTCGCGGTGGTCCTCGCGGTCCGGCGGACGGGCGCGGAACTGCCGCGCGCCGACCGGCGGATCCGCGCCGGCTGGGCGGTGGCGGCCCTGGCGCTGCTGTCGGTCCTGGCCTTCCGCAACGCCTGGTGGCTGGTGACGTTCTGCGTGCTCGGCGCGCTCTGCTGCGCGACCCTCGCGATCGTGGGCGGCCGGCTCGTCCGCTCCATCCTGTTCAGCCTGGTGGCGGCCCCCTTCGCGGCGTTGCGAGGGCTGCCGTGGGTGCGTGGGCACCTGCACGCCCCGGTGAACCCGCATCTGGCCCGCCGGGTCGTCGGGTCGGCCGCGGCCACCGTGGCCGCGCTGATCGTCTTCGGCGCGCTCCTGTCCTCGGCCGACGGCGCCTTCTCCGTGATGCTCGGCGAGCTGGTTCCCGAGGTCAACGGCGGCGCGACGTTCCGCTGGATCCTCCTCGCCGCCGTGGGCGGGCTCTGCGCCGTCGCCGCCCTCTACACGCTGGCCGCGCCGCCCGACCTGTCGACGATGGACCGGCCCGGCACGCGCCGCTTCGGCCTCGTGGAGTGGGCGCCGGTCATCAGCGCCCTGACGCTGCTCTTCGGCGGCTTCGTGGCGGTGCAGTTCACCGTCCTGTTCGGTGGGCAGCGGCACGTGCTGCGCACCGCCGGCCTCAGCTACGCGGAGTACGCGCGCAGCGGGTTCTGGCAGCTCGTCGTCGTCACCATGCTGACGCTGGCGGTGCTCGGCGGGGTGGCCCGCTGGGCGCGACGGGACCGGGCCGTCGAGCGCCACCTGCTGCGGGTCCTGCTGGGCCTGCTCAGCGTGCTCAGCTTCGTCATCGTGGGGTCGGCGCTGTCCCGGATGTACACGTACCAGAAGGCGTACAGCTTCACCGGCGAGCGGCTCTTCGTGATGGCGTTCGAGCTGCTGCTCGGCACCGTGTTCCTGATGATCCTGGTGGCCGGGCTGCGCTGGCGCGGTGCCTGGATTCCCGGCACGACGGTGGCGCTCGCCGTGGTGATGCTGCTGGGCCTGGCCGTGCTCAACCCGGAGGACTACGCCGCCCGCCGCAACATCGCCCGGTACGAGCAGACGGGGAAGATCGACGCCTGGTACCTGCGGGCGCTCTCGGCCGACGCGACGCCGGCGCTGGCGGGCCTGCCCGATCCGGTGCGCCGCTGCACGCTGAGCTGGGTCGCCAAGGACCTCGACGAGTCGGACCCCTGGTACGCCTGGAACCTGGGCCGGATCCGGGCGCGCGCGGCGCTCGACCGGGCCGGGCCGGGCGCGGTCGGCGGTCCACGCGACTGCCGGGCCGCCGACCAGTTCGACCTGCCCAAGCGCCGCCGCTGACGGATCCGCCGTCCCCGGGTCGGTCCGGGGACGGCGGGACCGCCGGGTCGGCGGGCCGGTGCGTCCAGCGGGTGCCGGTCGGGTCACCAGGGCTCGGGGATGCCCACCGCGAGGCAGCGCCGGGTGCCGGGGACCGGCTGGTAGCAGGCGGACGCCTCCAGGTTGTTGGTCAGGTCGGAGCGGGAGAAGGACGTGCTGCCGCCGTTGACGCAGGTGCCGCCGCTGGTGGACACACCGCCGGTGACCTTGGCCGTGGCGCAGCCGACCGTGGCGGCGGTCTTCTCCACCGTGTTCAGCGAGGAGCGCTGGTCCGCGTACTGGTGTGCGCCGTAGCCGGTCAGCCGCACGCCGGGACGGGTGACCGTGTACTGGAACGCCGCCGACGTGTAGTACGACCAGCTGGCGCCCGTACCCACGGTGCGCAGCTCCGGATCGGCGGACGAACCGGGAACGAACATGGCGAAGCCCTTGTCGTGGGTGCTCGTGCCCGCGACCATCCGGTAGACGATCACCAGCAGCCCTTGGCTGTAGCTGCCGGTGGAGTAGGTCAGGTAGCTGCCGCTGCCGCAGGTGGTCCGGTCGGCGACGTAGCCGACGCCGTTGGCGTAGAGCATCACCCTGGCGCAGCGGCCGTCGTCGGCGGTGTCCTCGATCGTGCCGACCGTGGTGCTGGTGCCGGAGTTGTCGGTGGCGTAGCCGGTCAGCCGGACGCCCGGCAGCGTGCCGGCGTACTGGTAGGCGGTGGGATGGTAGTAGCTCCACGAGGCCGACCAGCCGCTGCCGGAGGGCAGCGCGAGCGCCGGCGAGGCGGGCAGCAGTGCGGCGACCAGCGCGGCGGCCAGGGCCGCGAACAGCGTCATCCGGGTCGACCGCCGTCGGAAACGGGCCTTCATCGGTCCTCCGATCTCCACGACGGGCGGGACACCCGGCGTCACGGATCAGGTTGACCGAGGACGCCGGCGGCGGGTACCGCTGGGTCTCGAAGCGGACAGCCGGACGGCCTCACCCGGCTGCGCGCCTCCGACCGCGAAGGCCCGGCGGGCGCCTGCGGGCGGTCAGGCCGGCGCCGTGCCCCGGACGGCCCAGGCCCGGGCGGTGAGCCGGATCGAGCCGTCCGGCGCCACGGGCAGGCGGGCCGCGAGCAGGTCGCGCAGGCGGGCGCGCTGCGGCGCCGTCAGGGAGGCGACGTACGAGGGGGCGGGGCCCTGCCCGCCCAGGAACGGCGTCCAGTAGTCGTCGACGTCCGCGAACACCATGGGCACGTCGACGGGCCGGAGCGCCACCGCCGTCAGGCCCGCGTCGGTCCACATCCCGCGCAGGGAGCCCGGGTCGCACCCCGCGAACCGGCGCCCCTCGTCCCGTTCGGCCACGGCCGGGTCGAGCAGGGCGGCGGCGTCCCAGAAGTGCCGCAGCAGCGCCATGCCGCCGGCGTAGTCCCAGACGTAGGCGGCGGCCACCCCGCCGGGGCGGACGACCCGGGCGAACTCGGCGACGGCGCGCGCCGGCTCGGGCACGAAGTTGACCGCGAGTCCGCTGACGACGACGTCGACGCAGCGGTCGGGCAGGGGCAGCGCCCGGGCGTCGCCGACCTGGAAGGCCGCCCGTTCGTCGCGGACGGCCGCGCGGGCGTACGCGACGAAGCCCGGCGAACTGTCGACGCCCGAGACGTGCCTCGGGTCCCCCAGTGCCAGCACGGTCGACGTGAGCGCGCCCGTGCCGCAGCCCACGTCGAGCCAGCGGCGGCCCGGTGGCACGGCCAGCCACCGCAGGAACTCCCCCGCGACGGGGCGGCTCCACCGGCCCACGTACGCCTCGTAGGCCCTGCCGTCCGCCCAGACCGGGTGCGCCATGCGGAGACGATACGACGCCCCGGCGTGCCGGGCCGACCGCAGGCCAGGGCCGGTGAGGGCTGGTGCGCACCGATTCGCCTCGATGAGCCAGACTCGGTCGTACCCCTGCCTGCCCCGACAGCTCCCGAGCGCACCCCCGTACCCCTCGCCCGATGGTTGGAGCGCATGTCCCACACCCTCCTCGCCTGGTTGGTCGGCGGCGTCCTGCTTGTGGGCGCGGGCTTCGCGACGACCCTGCTGCCCCGGTGGCGGGCGCGGGGGCGGGAGCGCCGGACCGCCTGGTCCGCCGCCCGCGCGGCCATCGACAGCGCGGCCGTCAGCCGGGACGCGGCGGTGACCCGGGTGCCGCAGGCCGAGCAGTTGCTGGCCCGCGCCGAATCCATCGCCGCCGGGCGCGGCGGGGCGTCCGCCGCCCGGCAGGCGGCGCAACACGCGAGAGAGGCCGACCGGCTGTGGCGCACGCACCAGTGAAATCGCGCAGGCGATACCGGTACGAGCTGCTGCGCTGGGCGCTGCTCGGCGTCGCCGTGGTCGTCCTGGTCGTCTTCCTGCTCGCCCAGCGGCAGAGCGTCGACGTCAGCTACGGCCGGTCGCCGGCCGCCCCGGCGAAGATCGACGAGGGCTCGGCGGGTGAGCTGAGCGACGCGAGCGTGCCCTCGGTGGACGAGATGACCGCGCTGATGGCCGCCGAACCCGTGGTGCGGCTCCCCGGCGCGACCGCACGCTGGAACGAGCAGCGGGTCCGCGAGGCCGCCGGCGCCGAACCCGTCCGCATCCTGGTCGCGCCGCCCGGGCTCGACGAGGACGAACGCAAACGGGTACGGGACGTGAAGAACGCGACCGTCCGGGTGATCGGCACCGAGGTCAGCGGCGGCATCTACCAGGCCGTACCCGACACCCTGCCCGGCTGGCGCGCCCAGTTCGCCACCGCCGACGTGACAGGCCTGCTGGTGGCGTTGATCGCCGCGCTGCGGGAGGCGCCCGACCCGCCCGAGCACGACGAGCTGCGGTGGCGTGACCCGACCGACCGGGAGCTGGCCGCCGTCGCCGCCGACCTGCGGGCCACCGGCCTGCACCTCGGGGCCGGGGCCACGCTGACCGGCATCCCCGACAAGGCCGCGCGCAACGCCTTCCCGGACGGCGCCCGGTACGTGGCGCTGCCCGCGCAGCCGTTCGGCGAGCCGGTGCCCCGGTACGGTCCGGCGCTGGCCGAGCTGTTCCCGGGCACGCCGATCGTCGTGATGTACGGCCTCTGGATCGAGTACCACGGCCCGGCGGCCGACGACTTCGCGGAGCTGGCCGGGGCGAGTTTCTACGGCCAGTTCGGCGGCCGGCTGAGCCGGTACGACTACCCCCAGGGCAACATCCTGACGGCGTACCTGAACCGGGTCACCGACCTGCGCTACTCGGGGCTGTTCGACCGCCCGCTGCCGTACCGGCCGGTCGACCCGCTGCGGGTGGCGCTGCCCGCCCTGCCGTGGCTCTTCGCGGGCTGCGTGGCGACGTTCCTGATCCTCTCGGTCCGGTCGCTGCGCCGGTCGGACGCCCTGGTGGTCCGGCGGGGCGACCCCGGGCGGGGTGGCACGCCCGCCCGGTTGGCCGGTCTCACCGCGCTCGCCGTCGAGATGTCCCTGCTCACCGACGCCCGCAGCGATCCGGCGCTGACCCGGGGCATCGTCAAGCTCCAGGCCGCCCGCGCCGCGCTGGACGAGGGGCTGCCGGACCGCCACGTGCGGACGTTGCTGGACGAGGCGGCCGACGAGCTGGACGACGGCGCCCGGACGTTGGGAGTCGCCAGCTACCGCCCGCACCTCTACCTCCGGGGCAGGTTGTCGTGAGCCAGTCCGTACGACGTCGGCTCGCCGACCTGTTCGGCACGCCCTTCGGCGTCGCGGTCCTGGCCTGCCTGGCGCTGGCCGGCTGGGCGTTGTGGACCGGCGGGGCGCTGGACGGCCCGGTCGCCCGCCACGTGCGCGCCTCCTCCGTGTACGTCGCGCCGGGCGTCGAGCTGGACCGCGCGGCGGCCGAACGGATCATCGGCAACCGCCGGCTGGTCGTGCTGATGCTGGCGCCGGGCGCCGACCTCAGGCAGGGCTGCCGCCAGGTCGAGCGCGCCGCCGACGGGACCGTCGTGCTGGTGATGAGCCGCGACGGCGACGAGTACGACACCTACGGGTGCGCGCTGCTGCCCGGGCGCGACGACGGGAACTTCGGCCGGGCCTTCGTGGCGGAGATGGCCGTCAGCCGGGGCGTCGACACCTTCGCCGACCGCCCCCTGGAGGCGCTGAAGGTCGTCACCGTCAACTACGACCTGCTGGTGAAGGCCGGCACCGTTCCCGACGGCGCGCGGACGATCAGCCCGTCGCTGCCCCGCTTCCTGCTCGCGGCCGCGGCCATCGTGGCCGTCGTCGCCGGGGCGACGGTGCTCTACGTCGGTGGCCGCCGCGCGGGCCGGCTCGCGGACGCCCGTCGCCGCCGCCGCGACGACAGCGCCGACGCCCGCAGCGCGCTCAGCGCCGCCGCCGCCGTGCTCGCCCAGCAGATCATCGACCTCGACCGGTGGTACGCCATGGCGGAGCGCCAGGCCCACGTCGACGGCGCCAAGGAGACGTTCGGCAGGAAGTACCTGACGCTGACGTCGGACTACGCCGCGCTGCTCGAACGCGTGACGGCCGTGGACGCGGACGACGAGGACGCCGTACGCCGACTCGTCGAACGCGTCGACGCGTTGAGCGGGCGCGCGTCGGCGCTCACCGGGTCGGCGACCGAAAACGGGGCACGCCGCCCGAAGTCCGCCCGGGGCGCCGGCGCACGGCCCTCCGGCGACTGACGACGCTGCGCCGAACCGCGTCGGAGGTACGCCGGCCCGGTCGGCCGGCACCGTGCCCCGTTCACGGAGGTGCCCGGTCTCGCCTGGCCGCGCGGGCGGCCCCTGCGGCACGTACGGGGCAACGCCCCGTCGGCGAACAGATCACCCCCCGCACCCACCGCACCGGACCCGCCGATACGGACCGGGGGCCCTCGTATCCGGACCTGCCTCGCGGCCCGTGGAACCGGGGCGGCGGCGTGACCGACCACCGGGACATGCGCAAGCTCAGCTCGACCGAAGGGGCAATCGATGTTCGGCATGGACGTGAACCGGCGGACGGTGTTGCGGGCGGCGGTGGCCGGCGGGGCCGGCGTCGGCCTGGCCGCCACCGGCCTGGGCGATCCGGCCCGGGCGGAGCGGCCCAGCGACCCGGACGGGCCCGCCCGGGGACCCCGCATCGCGATCCTGCTCTTCGACGGGATCGCCCCGATCGACGCGATCGGCCCGTACGAGGTGCTGTCCCGGATCCCCGGTGCTTCCGTGGTGACCGTCGGCAAGCGGACCGGCCCGGTCCGGACGGACAACGGCGTGCTCACCCTCGGGGTGGAGCGCACGCTCAGCCAGGTGCGCCGCGCCGACGTGCTGCTGGTGCCCGGAGGCAACGTCCGCGGCGTCCAGAACGATCCCGACACGATCCGCTGGGTCCAGCGGATCCACCGGCACACGACGTGGACCGTCTCGGTCTGCACCGGCGCCCTCGTCCTGGGCACGGCCGGCCTGCTGCGCGGGCTACGGGCGACCACGTACTGGAGCCTGAGGGACCAGCTCGCCCAGTACGGCGCGACGTTCGTCCCGGGCCGCTACGTCGAGGCGGGCCGGATCATGACCGCCGCCGGCATGTCCGCCGGGATCGACATGTCCCTGCACCTGGCCGCGAGGCTCGCCGGTGAACGGATCGCGCAGGCACTCCAACTGGTCGTCGAGTACGACCCCGACCCGCCGTTCGACACGGGCAGCCCCGAGAAGGCCGGCCCGGAACTGATGCGCCTGGCGCTGGAGTTGCTGGGGCAGCCCGCTCCCCGCTGACGGCAGCACGAGCGTGGCCCGTACCCGTCGACCCGGGGCGTCGATCGCGCCGCCCCGGGTCGACGTACCGCCTCCCGCTCACGTCCCGCGGCGATCGTCAGTTGCTCCGGTCCGGCCGGCGATCCTGAACCGGGCCGTCCTCCCGGTGCCGCCCACTCGACAGTGACGAGTAGTAGGCCGGGACGGGGGGACGTCGCTGGTAGTCGTCCGCCAGGATCGCGACGAGAGGCGGGATGGCGGGCCGCATGACCTCGATGGACAAATTCGACAGGCCCTTGATCGGCTGAATGGCGACCTCCCTCCAGCGGCCCCGTTGCCGGGCGACGAGGTGACCGACGATCTCCTTGAACGCCTCGGCGTCATCGCCCTGCCACACGGCAAGTCCGACGCGCATCGCGGCGAAGACCTCGGCGATCTCGCGGGCGTCCGTGAGACCCCGTTCGTAGATGCTGAGGAGCCGCGGGTACTCGATGAACAGCCTCGGGTGCTGCGCCACCACCGGGGCGATGCGCACGGCCGCCTGGGTGCTGTTCATCCAGAGTGCGGTCTGGGCCAGCTTCCGTACGTCCTTGTAGCTGAGCCGACCGGCATGGCGGACCAGGTACTCGACGAAGAGGTTCCCCGTCTCCGGCGAGGCGGACGAGGCCGCCGCGTCCATGATGGCCTCGTGGTCGCCGGACCGTTCGTCGCGGTGCACCAGGGACGACACGATCTTCATGCACACGTCGCCGGTCCCGTCACCCCAGTGGGCGAGGCGACGCCCGTGCAGGGCCGTGGCGCCGAGCAGGAGTTGCAACTCACGCTCTGGATCTCCGGCGAGTCGCGCCTCGTACGGGTGGATGAGCAACCTGTCTATCGGAGCCCGCCGTTTGCCGATGGCCGGCACCTCGTCAGCGACGGACAGATCGATGCTGGACAGCAGCATCGTCCACCCGTTGTCGTCGAGTCCGGCGTGCAGGAAGCGCACGGTGGACCGCCACCAGGTCAGCTGGTCGTCCCCCTCGGGCGCGAGTTCGTCGAGCGGGACAGGCCCGTCGCAGAGCTCGGTCAAGAGCGTGAGCAGGTTGCCGAGGTACGCGGCGACGCGGCCGAGCAGGAAACGGCTCGACGGGTTGTAGCCCTCGAAGCGACCCACTCCCTCCCGTTCCTGGCTGAACCGGACGAGGACCTTCAGCTCCGCGACGATCGCCCGCCGTTGAGCCGTCGGCGCGGCCTCGAAGAGTTCCCGCAGGAACGGCATGATGGCGCCGCCGACCGACAGTTGCTGGTGGGACAGCAGCGCGAAGAACTGGTCGTCGGTCCACTCCTGGCCCACCGGCAGCCGACGGCGCGCGTCGGCGAGACCTTTCAGCTGCTCCAGCACGTGGTAGGCGATCAGGTATTCGCCGAACGTCGCGTGCAGGAACTCGTAACTGCTCCCGGAGACCACACCGCTGACGTCGGCCGCGTGGATGAAGAAGAACCGGGCGATGGTGCGGATGGCGGGATCCAGCGGCTGGGCCAGGCGCTTCCGGTGGCTCCCCTGCGCCGCGCCCGCACGCAACATCGGAGCCAGGTCGCTGTTGAGGTCCTGGCCGGTGACGGATTGCTGGCCGCGATTGAACATCGCGAAGGCCGCGATCGCGAGCTGCCAGAGTTCGTGGTCCGCGCGCGCTGCGATCTCCTCGTCCTCGGAGAGGAGGTTCGTGGCCGTCCCGGGCGTCTTCGCGACCTCGCGCGCGATGTAGCCGTTGAGCAACCACTGGTACACCTGGGCCTGCGTGACCTGACCGTCGCCGCCGGTCGGCGGATCCTCCGTGGCGCCGAAGACGGCCAACATGAGGAGCAGGAGCGGCTGGCGCGCGAGTTCGCCCATCGCCCAGACGCTGTCCACCGCGAGCGGCTTCACGGTGCCGTTCCTGATCGGCTCCTGGTTGACCTTGTTCCACATGTCGACCCAGTGATCGACCTGGTTCCGATCGAAGTCTTCGAGCTTGACGACCAGGGAGCCCGCCGGAATGTTCGCGATGTCGGCCACGACGGTACGGGAGGTCACCACCACCGAAACCGGCGAACCGAGCTTGGCCTCCTTCTCCTGGAATCCCCGGACCTCGTGCAGGAATCCCGACTCGGTCGTCCGGGTGGCCTGCATCAGCTCGTCCAGGCCGTCGAGGATCACCACCCTCGTGGCCTCCCGGCTGGCCTCGGACAGGTCCCGCCATCGCACGCCGAGGTGCGTGTCGTCGTCGAGGAAGTCCTGGATCTGTTCGTAGATCTTGGCTGCGGGGTTCCGCACCTGGCGCAACGGCACGCGGACCGTGGTGAAGTGCTCGGGCGGCAGCCGAGCCGCCATGATCTTGGTCAGGAGGGACTTCCCGGCGCCCGGGTGGCCCAGGATGACCAGCGGAAGTTCGGCGCTGCGCGCGGAGGTGAAGTACGCGGCCAGGAAGTGGTCCAGGCGGTGCCCGCGCCGCTGCTGCCCCCACCACTCCTCGTCCCAGGCGCGGGAACTGCCGCTCATCACCGCCCACTGGAAGCGTGGGTTGACGTAGCCGGTCTCGGTGTCCGGCATGCTGAGGCCGGACTCCAGGTCGATCTTCGTGACGTGCGCGAGCGGCTCGGACAGGAGCTGACGATTGCGCTGCGCCATGATCGTCCGGCTACGTTCGGTCGGCAGGTCCCTCTCCCGCATCCGGGAGAGGCCGGCGAGGAGTTGCTCCATCAGCGAGAGGGAACGCCGCTGGAACTCCTCGGACCGCTGACGAGCCGACTTCCGGGCCGCCGTCGCGTGTTCGAACTGGTCCAGCAGTGCCCACATGCCGAACTCCGGCACCTCGGCCGCCAGCCGCCGGTAGTCGTTCCGGTAGCGCGTGATCGCCCTGCTCACGACGACCGACGCCAGCGTCCTGCCGTCGTCGGAGTCCCGGATCTCGGGCTCGATCCGCTGCCAGGCGTCAAGCCCCCGGAAGAAGCGCAGGCAGCGCCCCGTCAGGTTTTCGTAGAAGGGAGCCACCGAAGCCGCGAGGTTCGTCTCGAATCCGCAGGCGGCCCACGGCATCGGCATCGGCACGTTCAGCAGGTAGGACACCATGCTCTCGTGGTCGCCGTCGACGCTGCCGGAAACCAGTCGCTGCTTCTCGGCCTCGGTCAGGCCGAGCCGTGCGTACTTCTTACCCACCACCTCGCTGAGGGCGGCGAAGAACGCGCCGGTGACCACGGCGGTGTGTGCCGCCGCGATGAGTTCGTGTCGCTCGCGGCCCCTGGCGCCCAGGCACCGGTCGCGTACGCGGTCGACGGCCGAGGTGAGCTGGCTGACCAGTTCGTTCTTCTGGTCGATCCAACCCCACCCGGCTTTGATCGCCGGCACAGCGAAACCGACGGCCCCGCTGCCGAGGGCCGCCAACCCGAGCAGGGCACTCAGCTTGTTGCTCCACTCGGGGTCTCGCTGGCCGAGGATCCGACGCGCGGTGTCGAAGGACATTGACGAACTGCTCATCGGAATCCCTTCCGCCGCGTACGCGCCGAGGTCGGTGGCCCCTGCCGGGGGTGAAGCAGAGATCACCGTAATCCGCCTTTTCGTGGCAGAAGCAGGATCGGACAGTCGGCTATCCGCCAGTTCCGTTACGTCTCCTGGAGTGATCGCCAACCTGTCCGGGCTACTACCGGGCGATGAGCAGCAGCAGTGCCCGCCCACCCAGCACGTACGTGGTGGAGGCGCCACCGATCAGGGCCTCGCTGCTGGGGCTGGCCACCTGGTCGGGTCCTTCGGCCCAGGTGGAGGTGTCGGTGACCCGGTACCACTGCTTGCCCGGGGGCGGAGCGGGCAGGGTGAATGTCACGTTGCCGGACCAGCCGTTGTAGGCGGTGTAGAGACCTGAGTCGCCGAACTCGCTGCCGTCGATGCGCCAGGCCAGCGCGTGGTTGTTCGCGTTGCCCCAGTACGCGCCATCCGGTGACGTGCCTGCCGGGGTGAACCACTCGAGCTGGCCCAGTCCGTTGCCGTTGGTGTCGGCGGCGGTGTAGAAGTTCGCCGGTCGCAGGGCGGGATGTGCCTTGCGGAAGGCGAGCAGCCGGCTGGTGAAGGCGGCAAAGGTCGTCTGGTCGGCGTCCGGGGTCCAGTCCAGCCAGTTCGCGCTGGAGTCCAGGTTGTAGGGGTTGTTGTTGCAGTTGGTGGTGCGCAGGTACTCGTCGCCGCCGGTCATCATCGGGGTGCCCGCCGACAGCATGAGGAACGCGTGGCCGTTGCGGGCCGCCCTGCGTTGGTCGGCGGCCACGCCGCCCTGGTCCCAGGAGATGTTGTCGTCGGAGCCGCCGTCGGACGGACCGTACGGCCACGGTTGGTTGTTGTTCTTGCTGTTGCAGGCGTAGAGGTCCCGCAGGGTGAACCCGTCGTGGGCGACCACGAAGTTGACCGAGTTCCACGGGCGCCTGCCGTCGTCGCCGTAGAGGTCGGACGACCCGGCGAACCGGTCGGCGAGGTTGGCCGGGGTGACCGCGTCGACGCCCAGCTTGTTCTGGTCGCGGCGCAGGGTGTCACGGTAGCTGCCGTTCCATTCCGACCAGCCGGTCGGGAAGTTGCCGACCTGGTAGCTGTTGCCGCCGATGGCCCACGGTTCGGCGATCCAGTCGACGCCGGCCCCACCGCCGGCCGGGCGCGCGGGCATCTCGGCGACCAGACGGTTCAGGGCGGTGCCGGAATTGGTCCGGCTGTAGTTGAAGCAGCCGTGCTGGCAGGTGTTGCCCAGCACGGACGCCAGGTCGAACCGGAAGCCGTCGACGCCGAGCGCGTCCTTCCAGTAGGCGACGGAGTCGACGATGAGGTCCTGCGCGGCGGGGTTGAAGGTGTTGTAGTTGCCGCCGACGCCGGTGTTGTCCCAGGGGCTCTGCCGGTCGCCGGTCAGCGAGTAGTAGGTGGAGTTGTCCAGGCCGCGCCAGGAGAACACGTTGTAGGTGTTCTTGTCGCCCTGTGGCCCGTCCTCGCCGGTGTGGTTGTAGACCACGTCCACGAGCACCTTGATCCCGGCGTCGTGGAACGCCTTCACCATCGCCTTGAACTCGGCGGTGGGACCGCCGGGGGACTTGTCGTAGGCGTAGCGCCGGTCGGGGGCGAAGTAGTTGAGGGTCATGTAACCCCAGTAGTTGTCGCCGGCGGTGCTGGTGGGGTCGACGTCGTGGATGTCGTTCTGCGTTTCCTGTAGGGGCAGGAACTCCACCGCCGTCACGCCCAGCGACGCGAGGTAGGGGGCCTTGAGTCCGGCGCCCCGGTAGGTGCCGCGGTACGCCGACGCGATCGTGGGGTCGTTCCTGGTCAGTCCGCGCACGTGCACCTCGTACACGATGTCGTCCTTGAATGCCCGGGTGGGTTTGGTGCCGATTCCGCCGGCCGTCGGCTTGAGGACGATGCCCTTGGGGGCGAACGTGCCGGTGTCGACCGCGCGGTTGGCGCCGCTGCGGTAGCCGGCCACGTCGGGACGGCTCGGGGTCTGCGGGTCGTGACTGATCTCCCGCGCGTACGGGTCGATCAGCAGCTTGTTGGGGTTGAACCGGTTGCCGGCGGGGTCGACGTCGGAGACGAATCCCGCCGTCGATCCCTTCGTCCAGCCGGCGTGCCACGGCCAGTTCGGACCCCAGGCGCGGTAGCCGTAGTAGACCGTGCCGGTGATGCCGAGGCGGTTCAGTTCGGCGACGCTGACCGTCTTGGCGAAGATGCCGCTGTTGCCGGTCAACACGTAGCTGACCTTCTCCTGCGCGCCGGTGGCGGCGCTGTAGAGGTAGAGCGCGATCCGGGTGGCCGTCGCCGAGCGGACGCGGAAGGTGATGTCGCTGGCGGTCCCGTTGTAGCGCGCGCCCAGCGCCTGCCCGTCGATCGTGGCCTGGGCCGCCGGCGCGGTGACCAGGCCCGAGGGCAGTACGCCGGCCAGGCCGACCAGCATCGCGACGACCAGGGTGAGACGTCGTCGTGCGGGTCGGGTGGTCGTCCTCGGCTCCGTGGCCATGGTGGGCGGCTCGGAGCGCCACTGGGGATTCATGCGAAAGACCTCCTCGCGGGGGCGGGGGTGTGGGGCGAGGAGGTCGGCAGCGGGCCCGTCCACCGACCATCGATCAATGCAAGTCCTTGCAATGTTTCCAGGACGCTACCATCCAGGAACATCAAAGTGAACGGATTCGATGCCCGACGTGTGCGCGGAGCGGGCGGACAAGCGGGGTGCCGTGCCGCCTGCAAGGCGTTGCAGGGCCAGCAAGAAGTCGACCTACCGGGGACGCACGACCCGATGCTTCAGTCCCACTCGCTGACCGTGATGCCACGCGCCCGCAGCTGTGCGATCTGGTGCTCAGGCAGCAGGGCGAGCGGGGTGACCTTCAGCTCGCGCAGGTTGCGCAGCGCCTCCACGCCCGCCAGCGACCGGATGCGGAACTCGTCAGATTCGCCGTCCCACTGCTGCCACACCATGTGCGCCGTGGCGTGCCCACCCCCGAGCCAGCTGAGAGACTCGACGGTGTCGAGCTCCGCCTGGGGTATCGCGACCGTCATCAGCCGGGCCAGGTTGCCCTCGTCGAACGCGAACTCGTCGAAGAAGTACGTCGGCGGCAGCTCAACCGAGTTCCGCAGCCTGTCGAGCACCGCCAGCTTCAGGATCGGATCACCGAACGGCGCCGCCGCCTCGACCGGGTCGGGCAGGAAGTTGTCCACCTGGACACCGCGCCCAGCCAGCGCCGCGAGCACTTCGTGGCCCGCCGGGTGCAGCACGCCCGCACAGCCGATGCGCACCCGCTTGAGTCGATCGCACGCCAGCAGCGGGGCCAGGTCCGCGTCCGGCGGCACACCGAGCCACAGCAGCTCCAGCTCGGGCAGCGCGGTGAGCGGTCCGAGATCACCGACCTCGGACTCGCGCAGGTACAGGTTGCGCAGCCCCGGGAAACCCTCGATGCCCGCCAGCGACCGGATCGTGCCGTCGGCACCGTCCGGCAGCGCGTCCCACAGATCCGCCTCATCGGTCCAACAGGCCCCATCGGCGTCGGCCGAGACCTCCAGCGTGAGCACCTCGGCACAGCGGGCCTTGAGCTCCTCGACCGGACGTTCGCGAATCTCGGCGACCGCGTCGTTGAGGTAGTCGGCCTCAAGCAGGGCCAGGCGCAGGCGGGGATCCACGCGGGCAACCTACCTGACGACCACTCGACACGGGGTGGTGCCCGATACCACGCACCGCCGGTACGCGTCCCCCAAACGCTTCGAGGAATGGCGTCAACCGGTCCTCGATGCACCACGTCAGCGGCACGGTGCGCTACCGCGATACCGGTGGGCCGGAGGTACCACCATGCGAACCACACCGCCACGATCGCCGGTGACCCCCTACCGCTGGCTTTGCCCAGCTCACGGGCACCGGGCGGTGCCCGATGAACCCGGGCCACCCGTCCGACCCGCCGGTGCGGTTCGCCGATGCGGAAGAGATCAACCCGTTCCAACTCCTTCTCGATCTTCATGACCATGCCGTCGCTCGGACGCCGGGAACCGGACTCGATGACGTCCTGACGGAGCTGGAGTTGTCCGCTGCGGTGGTGTCCTGGTGGACTCGCTGGCAACCCTCAATGATCCACACCGCGCTGCGGGCGGGCGCGGACCTGACGGACATCGCGAAAGCGACCGGTCTCGACGCGGGCGAAGTCGTCGACCGGTGGCGGCGATGGGTCGATGTCCAGACGCGGTTGGACATCGGTGGACGTCCTTCCGTGGACCCCGTCGAGGTTCAGGCCATCGAGCGACGGCCCGGGTCGGGGGTGGTTCGATGACGCCGACCCGGCTTGCCCGAGACGTGAGCACGGTGGCGGTGGCCGGGATTGCTGCCTGGTCGTCGTGGAGTCACATGGTCGCCGTGGCGTTGAGGTTCGGTGAGCGTCCCGAGGTCGCCTACGTACTTCCGCTGTCGGTCGACGGGATGCTGGTCGTCGCGTCGGCGGCCATGGTCGAGGACAAGCGCGCCTGCCGGAGGGTGCGCTGGTCAGCCCGGACGGCGTTCGCGGTCGGGGTAGCGGCGAGTGTGGCGGCGAACATCGCCGCCGCCGAGCCGAGCCTCGGCGCGCGGATCGTGGCGGCATGGCCGGCGGTGGCGCTGCTGCTGGTCGTGGAAATGCTGACGAGAGCGCAGCCGGCCTCGGGCAACGACCACCGAGCTTCAGACACCGCCCAGCCGCCTGTCTCTGACGCTGCGTCTGCGTCGCCATTGGTGTCGCTTCCGTTGGAGGTTGTGACCGAGATGAAGGAGGCGCAACTGGCTGGGGCCGCCGACGGTCCGGCGACGAGCCAGGTGTCGGCGCCCCTCCGACGGCGAACCTCACGACGCAAGCGGGTGACGGGACACGCGGAGCGGACAGCAGACGTTGTAGCCCGGCTGCGGGCCGAGCGTCCGCAGGCCAGCCCGGCCGAGCTGGCTCTGGCCGCCGGCGTGTCCGAACGTCATGTCCGACGCCTTATGGCGGAGAAGCCCCCACCGAATGCCAGCGGCGGGTAAAGCTCTACCGCGCCACCAGCTGACTGGTGTACGACCCGAGCCAGCCGTAGATACCGCAACCGCCGACGCCGTGGCTCAGCGATTACCCTCGGGGCCGTCAGTTCGTCTGTCCGGTCGGTAGGTGCCGGCCGATGTAGCCGACATAGATCCGTCCGCTCTGCGCCGTGTCGTCGTAGTAGTGCATGCGGGGGCTGATCATCGCGAACTGAACGATCTTGAAGTGTGCACCCATGAAAATCCTGCCCGTTTGAACAACGGAGGCTGGTACGGGGAGAAGTCGCCTCCTCCGGAACGCCGGGTTGGTTCGGACCTCCTCGCTCTCGTCACGGGCGTGTCGTCGCGTCGGCCACTCGTGGCAGCCATCTGGAGTGTTCTCCAGGAAGCCATGCACGTCTCGAGCCCAGCGCCCGTCTGCCTTCGCAGCTGCGTAGTCCTGGAGCACCAACATCGCGTCCCAGGTCTTCGAAGCCCAGGCGCCCAGGGGGTCGTTGCTGTCGAGTTCCTCAGCGCAGTCAGGATCGCCCGTGAACACGACGTGCTGGAGTCTTGGCAGCCAACGGAGCAACTCGCCGAAGCTGTCCGGCCGGGAGACGTCCGCTTCCGATGGCTGTGCTGTCCAGGCCACCTCTGCTTGCCCCATAGAGGCGAGCCGGTGGCGCAGCGTCCGTTCAGTTTCCGCGGCCCGGGTCAGGCGTTCAACCGCGTCCCGGTTCTCGATCTGCTCATCATCCAGCTGCCATTTGACGTCGTGATACGCCTTCTGTGTCTCATCGAGTTCGGCCTGGAGCTGCGCGAATCGGGATGCGATGTCTTTCTGCGCCTCCTGCGATGACCGACCGACCTCGATCAGACGCACGATCTCGTCGATCCGGTCGACGGTCAGGTCATCGATCCCTACCTTGATCTTCAGGTAGTCCAGCAACATGCCTTGCTGCGCGCTGACGTCATCTTGCCGGCGATCACTCTCTCGCGTCTCGACGGCCGCCGCCTTGGGTTGCGACGGAACGAGCGATGGCCGCTTCGAACTGACGTCGCCGAGCCGGTGCACCAACATGTCGTCGGCGATGCGTTCCAGCATCCGGTGTACCCGCGCCACCGATGCGGGTAGCGGCTGTTCGAGAGCCTGAAGTTGGGCATTGGAGGCGAGGACCCGCGCGAGCCGGGGCTGTTCGTTGTCGTCGGCGATCCGTTCGGCGCTCAGCACCCGGTGCCGCAGCCCGTCGACGACGGAGTCCGGTTGCACCTGAGAGCGATAGGTACGAAGCCGGCCGGGCAGTACGGCGTGGGCCTGGCCGAGCCGGTCGTTGAGCAACTGTGTGGCCTCCCCGTCCAGCACGTAGCACGAGGCCATGCCGTTGGTAAACCGGGTAAGGTTGGCGATCCGGTTCGTCCATGGGACTGACGGCAGCGAGTCGTCGTTGCCTGCGACGAAGACGACACCTCGTCGCTCGGCGTCGAGGAGGGCTCGGTGGACCTCGTCGACTTCGTCGCCCCGGATGACGATTGGTCGCGTCGTCAGGCGTGCGGCACCGTCCCAGGCATCGATGATTTCGAGCATGGGGGCGAGAA